>CAZHCH010000009.1:0-65955 GCA_964530985.1 uncultured Pirellulaceae bacterium
CGAATTAATACAAGCTCGACGCGCAAGCAAGTGCACCAGATGACTCCTAAAAATGCACTCGCTTGCGCGTCGAGCTTATACTTAGTGCGACTTCAAAACGCGTTAACCAGAGCTACGAGCTACAACTCAGCATCGAGCAACCCGGTCGCGACCGCGCCCAATCCGGTCGCTTGGCAGCGTACTGCTCGAACTGCGGTTGTTCATCATACGGCCGCCGCAACAACTCCAGTAGTTCGGCAATCATCGAATGATCACCCGCCTCCGACTTATCGATGGCCAGCTGAGCCAGATAATTACGGAGCACGTACTTTGGATTGACTTGATTCATTTTGGCCGCTCGATCCTGATCCGAAACCGTTTCCTCCGCGACCCGCTGCTGATAACGTCGCAGCCAACCGACGATTGCTTGCTTGACCTCACCGGTGATCTGTTGCGGCAGATAATAGGCCTCCATCACCAACGCCAACAACGCATCATCGTCGATCGAGTTTGCATCCACCGGCACAGTGGCTAGTTTGCGATAGAAAATCGTCATGTCCGTTTCGGTCGAAGTTAGCATCGCAAACAAATCTTGTTTTAGCTTTTGATCTTCCTCTGAATCAAGTGACACCAACCCAAGCTTACGGGCCATCATCGCATTGGAATCGGCTTCGACTTTTGTTAGAAACTCGTCCAACGCCGCTTGCAACGTTTCCGTCTCCCCCATCAAACCAACCAACGCACTACCCAAGTGATACAAATTCCAATGAGCCACCATTGGCTGATTGCCGAACCGATAACGTTTCCCTTCCGCATCGGTCGTATTGGGCGTCCAACCAGGATCGTAATCTTCCAGCCAACCGTACGGCCCATAATCAATCGTCAGGCCCATGATCGACATATTGTCGGTGTTCATCACCCCGTGCACGAACCCAACTCGCATCCAATCGACCACCATCTTACAAGTCCGCTCGCAAACTTCAGCAAACCAAGCGGCATACACTTCTTTGCTGGGCGCGCCTAAATGTGGAAAGTAGTTTTCGATCGTGAAGTCGACCAAGCGTTTTAAATTTTCTGCATCACCACGAGCCGCAAAAATTTGAAAGTTACCAAACCGAATAAAGTTAGGCGCGACTCGGCAGACAACCGCTCCCGGCTCCAGCCTCGCATTACCGTCGTACATCATGTCCCGCATCACCCTTTGACCGGTCAACACCAAACTGAGCGCCCGCGTGGTCGGCACGCCCAGATGAAACATCGCTTCGCTACATAAGAACTCGCGAATCGAAGACCGAAGTACCGCCAACCCATCGGCCGTTCGCGAATAGGGCGTCGGCCCGGCGCCTTTGAGCTGCAACGTCCACGGGTTCCCGTCCGGCGCCACCACATCACCCAGATTGATCGCTCGACCATCGCCCAACTGCCCAGCCCAGTGGCCAAACTGGTGCCCGCCGTAGCACATTGCATGCGGCTGCATGCCCGGCAAAACTTCATTGCCGCCGAACACACTCGCAAATTTTGGGTTATTAAACTCGGCAGGATCCAACCCAATCAACTCCGCTACTTCTGCAGCACCCGCAACCAACTGCGGCTTAACCACCGGCGTCGGTAACACGTTTGAGTAGAACGCCTGTTCAACTTGCCGACGGGTATTCGAGGGCTCCGGATCCGCAGGAAGCTGATCGACGAACCGATTATTAAAAGTAAGCTGATCGAGAGTGGCCAAGAGTTACGTTCGTTTGAGTGATTAATTGATAAGGTGATTTTGAAACCGACAAAACCTGCATCAAGATTGTAACGACGCAGCTCAGCTTGACCATGCGATAAAGCCCAGGCGCTGAATCCTCAGCTTTCGATCGTGCTGCTTTTAACGCCAAGCTGCAAAGTTCCCTTTTGCGTTACGATTACTTGACGCCTTTGATTTACACTAGAAGACAAGGTGTGGTTGATCCGCTCCCGCCACTTAGCCCGGCAGCAGATCACTTCACCATCGGAAAGATAGCCCGCAAACCCCTCCTATGCCGGCAGTTTCTAAATAAAATAAAGACCAAACTACCAGCGCCCCGCTAATATTGTAGTTCGCGGAGATTCTTGGAATCGAAAGCGAATTTTTGGCCTGTCTGATCACCTAACGGCTCATAGAATATGCCCATGAGCAAAATCATCTATGAATATGACGTGATCGTGGTCGGAGCTGGCCATGCGGGTACCGAAGCTGCCGCTGCGGCTGCGCGATTGGGTGCCAAAACTGCACTGCTAACAACCAACTTAGACACCGTCGGGCAAATGAGCTGCAACCCAGCAATCGGGGGCGTTGCCAAAGGTCACTTAGTGAGAGAGATCGATGCGTTGGGAGGGCTAATGGGCCAAGCGATTGACGCTTCGGGCATCCAATTTCGAATGCTAAATATTCGCAAAGGACCTGCGATGAACAGCCCGCGCGCCCAAGCAGACAAAAAAGCCTATCAAAACTGGGTCAAGTTCGCGATCGAAAACCAACCCAACCTCGACCTCCGCCAAGAAGTTGTCCTAGACTTGTTGACCGAGCAGTCCAATGACGACAGCGAATCAGCCGCTCAAAAAATCACCGGCGTCGCAGTGCAAGGCAACGTCGAATATCGGGCTCCCGCCGTGATCTTGACCACAGGCACGTTCCTGTCCGCGTTGATGCATACTGGCGAAGCCAAAACAAAGGGTGGTCGAGCCGGTGAGGGGACGACAACAGGGATCAGTGCGGCGCTTGCTCGGCTAGACTTCCGCGTTGCCCGATTCAAAACCGGGACACCGCCGCGGCTCAACAGTCGCACCATCGATTATTCGAAAACCGAGATCCAACCCGGCGACGACCACCCAAGTCCGTTTTCGTTTTTGACCGACGATTTCAAAGTCGAACAAATGCCATGCTGGATCACCTTCACCAACCAAGCGGTCCACGATCTTATCCGAGCCAATCTGCACCGCGCGCCAATGTATAGCGGGCAAATTCAAGGTAGCGGCCCACGTTACTGCCCGTCCATCGAAGACAAAATCGTAAAGTTCGCAGACAAAGACCGGCACCAACTTTTCCTTGAACCCGAAGGGCGACAAACCCAAGAAGTTTACGTCAACGGAATTTCGACCAGCCTGCCACGCGACGTTCAGGACGAAATGTTCAAGTTGATTCCGGGCTTGGAAAACGCACAAATCATGCGCTACGGGTACGCCGTCGAATACGACTTCTGCCCGCCCGAACAATTGCGTTCGACTTTGGAAACCAAATCCGTTGCCGGGCTATACTTTGCCGGACAGCTCAACGGCACCACCGGCTACGAAGAAGCCGGCGCACAAGGATTAATCGCTGGGGCTAACTCGGCGCTAAAGCTCGCCGGACGCGACGACTTTATCATCGAACGAAACGAAGGCTACATCGGCGTGCTGATTGACGATTTGGTCACTTGCAGCGTCGATGAACCGTACCGAATGTTCACCAGTCGCGCTGAATACCGCTTGCTGCTGCGACAAGACAATGCGGACCGACGCCTGACGGCAAAGGCAGTCGAGATTGGCCTGGCCGGTCAAGAACGCATGGCACGTTTACAAGCCAAAGAAACCGCAATTGCTGACACACTAGCCAAAATCGAGTCCACTCGAATCGAAGGTGTTACGTTACACAAAAGACTCAAACGCACCGAAACGAAATGGGAAGAACTCGTCGAACTACTTCCTGAACTGGGTGAAGTCACCGCTGAAGTTCGACAGCAAGTAATTTACGACGTGAAGTACGCAGGCTATGTGACTCGCCAGCAAGCGACCGTCGACAAACACAAACGATTGGCAAATCGGAAAATCCCGGATCACTTTGATTACCAAGCACTACCGCACCTACGAATCGAAGCCAAAGAAAAACTGACCCGCTTCCGCCCCACCAGCCTCGATCAGGCTCAGCGAATCAGCGGCATTACCCCCGCCGATATCGCGATGGTGATCTTACATTTAGAAAAGAAAATCAAAACTTAATTTTTTGTTAGACGGGAACTTGGTCCAATTCGGATTTCTTTTTCTTGGCGTTCATTGTCTTCGGCTTCGACTCCGATTTAAACTGGATTCTGTTAACATTGAATTTCCTTTGAAAAATTTCTTTAGAATTTCTTATGCATCAACACTCAATCCTGATCGCCATCGTTCTCTTGTTTGCCTCCAACTGCTCCGGACAACAAGCGATTCCGAAGCCACCGATGGGGAAAATCAATCAGAAATCCGTCACTGAAACAATCAAGTTCTTGGCCAGTGACGAACTGGCTGGTCGCGACACGCCTTCGCCGGGTTTGGATAAGGCGTCGGACTTCGTCGCCGCAAGATTCAAGCAAGCAGGTTTAAATCCGCTAGGCACTGACGGATCGTTTTTCCAAACCACTACCAAAGCCACTGCTCAAGCTCCACGATCTGCTGCGCTAACCAACGATGGGCAACCGTTAAAAACGCTAGGTGTGCTGAGTGCCAACGAAAAAGCATTCAAGTATCGTGGACCGGTCACCCTGATCAAAGACAAACCACCTGCTGACCAACGATTTAGCGGTCCCGTTTCTTTCGTTGCACCGTCGTTCAATCAACGCTCTAGCGAAATCGCCTTTACTGCCAAAATCAACCAACTTCGATCTCAAGGCGCGACGGCGTGCTTGGTCCAAGTAACTCCCAAACATAAACTCGTCCGTCGCAGTTTTCGAGCGTCGCAATTGCACTTAGCGGATGAATTCAAGGGGATCAACGGCCCCGTGATTTTGATCGGTCCAACTGCGTTAGGCACCGTCTCAATCGATCTGAACCAGCAGCTTAATGGGTCAACGGTTGTTAAAAACGTGATCGGGGTATTGCGTGGCAGTGATCCAGAACTGGCCAAGCAAGCCATTATATTCTCAGCTCACCTCGACCATATCGGCATCGCCAACACTACTGGCGACACAATCAACAACGGAGCCGATGACGACGCGTCGGGGGTGACCGCGGTACTGACATTAGCCGATGCCTATGCAGCGTTACCGACCAATCCCAAGCGCAGCGTGATCTTCATGACTTTTTGGGGAGAAGAACGAGGGCTACTCGGTTCACGGCATTACGCCAGCGATCCCACTTGGCCTTTGCCTGACACAATTGCGAATATAAATTTAGAAATGATTGGTCGCCCCGAAGCGGGAGCTCATGGCAAAGTTTGGATGACCGGCTGGGACCAATCCGACCTAGGAACGCTCTTAAAAGAAGGCGCCCGGCAAGCCGACGTGTTGGTGTTCGAACATCCTCGGTTTAGCGGATTTTTGTACCAACATAGCGACAACTGGTCGCTGGTACAAAAAGGCGTGATCGCTCATTCTTTTTCTGCTGGTTCGCTCCATTCGGACTACCACAAACCTTCCGATGAATGGGAACGGCTGCATTTAGACCACATGACTCAAGTCATCCGTGGTTTATTCGCCGGTAGTCTACCGCTGGCCAACGGCGAATTGACCCCGAAAAAGTCTGCCAATCGACGCCCCATACAATAAATCGATTATTTGGGCCACCATTGAAATAACAATTCACTGCGCTTGCCCCAAACAACACTGCTTTAGAACATTTAAAAACATGTCAAACACAGAAAAACGTGAACGATCGAATTAGCCGAATAACGTTTGCTTTAAACACATGTACTAGACACCCAAAAGGCAAGCGCCAGCTCAAAAGATTTTTAGTTTTTAGAAACTCAATTTCGCTAGCATTCGCAAAAACCCATACATACACGACTCAAAACGCCCAAACAGCTAAGTCTACCAGCCTTAACCAATCTTGACCCAGATTGCCTGATCGCTAGAATCTGTGGAGCATTGGCAATCTTGACAAGAAGATTGCATGGTGGCGGAGCTTGCCGATTAGACGAGCTTCGTAGTTTGAAGCGACTGCGATGTTAAGGCGGTGTATGGGCAAGAGCGATGAGACATCTTTGCTCGACAACAGCCGTCTTTTTGAAATGTGGATAGGTTTCACTTTGGATAAAAATCGCAGCAATTTCAGCTCTAAAATTATCAAAATACATTTTTGTCGGCACTCCGACCACCTAGGGAGAGGATGGTTATGACTACCAAGACAGTCTTTACGACGGGCGAAGCTGCAAAGATTTGCAAAGTCAGCCAGCAAACAATTATTCGTTGCTTTGACAATGGCAGTCTAAAGGGCTTTCGTGTTCCCGGCAGCCGTTTCCGGCGGATTCCCCGTGACAACCTGTATGCGTTCATGAAAGAGAACGGCATACCCACCGACGCACTTGAAAGCGGCAAGCGTAAGCTGTTAGTCGTGGACGATGATGAGGATTTGGTAGAATTGATTGTCGATTGCTTTGCTCGTGACGGTCGTTTTGATATCAAAACGGCCAATAACGGGTTCGCAGCTGGCATGGCCGTTAAAGAGTTCCGACCGGACTTGGTGGTGCTAGACGTGATGCTACCGGACATCAATGGTAAAGAAGTATGCCTTCGAGTTCGAGGCGATTCGACTATGAAGGCCTGTAAGATCATTTGCATTTCTGGAATGGTCGAACAAGACAAAATTGCGGATCTACTTGCCGCCGGTGCGGACGACTTCATGAACAAACCGTTCAACGTCGAAGACCTAGTCAACCGCGGCTGTCAAATGCTCGAAATGGGCGCGAAAGACGCCGCTGCAGGCTAGTTATCTTTCGTTTGACTGAATGAAATCTCTAACGCATCCGGCCACTTTCCCGCGATGCGTTTTTTTATGCAGCTTTGATTTTGCCTTTGATTTTGCGAATCGCCGATGAACCGGCTCACACTAAAAATTGATTCGGTATTGATACCGCCTCTTGTTCAACACTCCGCCTCTCCGATTCAGGAGTCCGAAACGGTGCACGAACTGTCGCTACCATGCCCAAGCAGCGCTTTACTTGATTTAGCGTTGGCGTTCAGTTGCCCCGCTAGCCAAACGGATCGCTTGCACCGAGTGCTACGACTAACCCCCCCGCTATTACTGTTTGCACTCAATCAGTATCGGCACTTTGTCGGAACTCCGGCTGACTCACCGAATCAATTGGTTGTATGGTGTGAAGAACACTTGCTTCCTGTAACGCTCAACAGCGACTTACTACCTTGCTCCTTAATTTCATCGAAACTAGCCAAAGAAAATCGTCAACTATTAAAACAATTCCTTCGTTCACACGACAGTCTCAGTTGCCGCAAGACACTAGAGCGATGGGTCAAGCTCCACGGACAATACTCACTGCTGGCTAACTCGAGTGATGCAAGGAAACGCTGGTTGAAAACCATTCTCGCAAAGTCATTTCGCGTAAACGAATTCCGCGTTCGTAAAATTCGCCGGAAATCGACACTCGACACAACCTGTCTCCAATGGACACAACCTTCTCGGCTGAGCACTCGGATCAAATCGATTCTCGAATTGGCGACAACTGCCAGCCAAACGAAGTTTGAATACCTGCACAAACTCGAGACTGAAAAGTTGGCTGCTATGAAACAACTGGCCTATGGGGCCAGCCATGAAATCAACAATCCACTTGCCAACATTGCGACTCGAGCCCAAACGATGCTCGGCGACGAAACCCATCCAGAAAAACGAAACAAGCTGGCGACAATTTACCAACAAGCAATGCGCGCCCACGAAATGATTTCGGACATGATGCTATTTGCCCATCCTCCTGCCACCAACGCTACCTTTGTATCGCTACGGCAAGTCGTACGACGCTTTATCGGTCAGCAAGAAAACAATACTCTGGCGGATGAATTGATCAAAACCAACATCTTCCTTGGTCCCCATTTGGATCGTGTCTGTTTGGATCAGACTCAGTTCTTAGTTGTTTTGCAAATGTTGGTTCGGAACGCGAAAGAAGCAATTCGTGCAACCAAGAACGCTACCGGAGATATTGAGATCCGATTGGATTGGGTTGACCGCCAAACACCTGGATTGCCGCAGCGTTTACAACTCGGGCAAGCCAGCCATTTTTTGCAAGTCAGCGTTCAAGACAACGGCATCGGCGTGGATGCCCGAGTTCGACGGCATTTGTTCGACCCATTCTTTAGCGGTCGCGAAGCTGGCAGGGGACTGGGCTTTGGGCTGTCAAAGACGTGGCGAATCGTCGAACAACACGGCGGCGAAATCGTTTTCGATGAAACGCTTCCCCAGACGCAGGGAGCCCGTTTTGTTTTTTGGCTTCCGCAGCCGAACTAAGCTTTGCTCGTTGATCAAACTCGTCGTCTCCAACTGAGGAAATTTGACAAGTAGAGGGCTGCCGAACGCAGAGGAAAAAGTGCCTATGCGTCGACATTTTTATGAACTAACCAACCGGTCGACCGACAATCAAAGAATGCTGTCCAACAATTCCTGGAACGGTCTTGAATTCCCATTGATAGTCCTCACGCTTAGGAAGCGTTTGAATCAGCTCGTAAAACTCAGCTTCGCGATAAGTCCGCGCGCTCGTAACCGCCCCATCCCAGGCGAAACAAGCTGGAATGATTGGCAGTAGGAAACTGAAAACGAAACCACGAGCCGTTACCGGGCGCGCAAACAAGCTCACGACCAGCCCAAACAAGAAGTTGGGCAATAGCGTGATCCACCACAACCATCGTGGTGGAACCGTTCCATCGGTAAGTTCAAATATAACTAACGGCTGATTGGACTGTTGAGCGTCCAGCAAAACCAAACGCGCCCGCTCAGGTGGCATGTGATGGAACCCGCAAGCCAATGTCCGAACCACTAACGATTCACCACCTATTGCTTGACTGCAATCACCGTTGTCCGCCGCCTGCATTTGCTCTATCAACGGCAAACAAACGTCTAGTGATCGTTTAAAATAACGAATATTCGATTCACTTCGGCCCAATTCATCTACCAAACGTGACGGGGGTTGAATATCCGTTAGTACGAGTTGAATTTCGCGATCTGGATTTCGTTCCGCGGTAACCAATGCCAACGCATCGGGCATCGGTCCACCACTGCCTGAACAAACATCCACAATCGTGACCGCTTGATCATCCATATCAGCTAAGATTAGATTCAACTGATCAGCGACAATCCGAGGAACTCCAAGCCAGCGATGCACGACAACGATCATCGAGGTCACGCAATCGCGAATCCAATGCGGGCAAATCGCAAGGTCTTCAACTTCAAATAGATGTAAACGCTTCATGATTTAATTCAAATCATTCGAACCACGAAGCACTAGTAACCCTTCATCGCTTCGCTAACCCACTCCAAGGCCGCAGGACGAGTCGACGACGCCTTTTGCGTTTCTTGCTTGTTGCTATCCTCGGGGGAATCGACAAAGTAACCGGCACTTGTCACTCGCTGAATGCGCGATCGGCTTTGAGACATCGATTTGACGACCGCCTTGTCTTGCTCACTCCAGTTGAACAACTCATTGGTCACGTTCTTTCCGGTTAATCCACCAGTCTCCTGCTGTTGCACGTTTCCTAGGTCGAGCCTGAATTCTAATGGCGAGAAATCATCCGTCGGCAAGACACCGTTTTGAGGCGTGGAGATCGCACGACTATTTGGGGGAGGCACTTCATCGAAGCGCAAAATTGTCTTATCTGTTTTTTGCAAATTCTGGTGCTGATCTTGTGGTAAGTTTGAATCGAAGAAGTTTCCGTGAGGTTTGGCGCTGACTTCTCCAGCGGTGTCAAAACCCACCGCCGATGGCGGTGGAGCAATTGTCTGTTGTCGCTGAATTCCCGACTGTTGATTAACGTCACTTCCAAAAGCCACTGTCTGATTGCCGGACCAACAATCACAATCAGCCGACCCTTGAGTAGCAGCACATTGAGCACAACCGCCGCCAGCCGTCATTTGCCCTGACCAGCCGCCACCAAGAGCGCGGTAAAGCCGAATCAGTTGAACATTAGCGTTGGCACGAGCCGTCGACAGTGCTTGGCTATCTTTCAGCAATTGTAGTTGGGAATCTAGCACGCGTTGAAAGTTACTTTTACCGACCTTATACCGTTGAAGACTAAGCTCAACGGCCTTCGCGTCTGACTGCACAGCGTTGTCCAGCGACACCAATTGCTTTCGATAGCCGTCGTGTTTTACCATCGCGTCTTCGACTTCTTTAACCGCCTCTAATACGGTAGCACGGTAACTACCGACCGTTTGCCGCAACCGCGACTCATGAATCTCAATGCTGTCGCGAATTCGACCGAAGTGCAAAACGCTCCGACTGAAGGACGGCTTAATGTTAAAGTTGAGCGGGGGACACAAATCTGCCTGAACAATTCCAACTTGGGCTATCGACGCCGCAGCAACATCGACTTCAGATCGCTGAACATCTGGGCGACGGCGAATCAAATCCGCGGGAATACCTGCTTCTGGAATGTAAGGGGCTTCTGGAATTTCCCCGACCCCCACAACGTTTTGAATTGCTGAATTTGGAGATTCGCCCAGCAAAATACTCAGCCGATTGAATTCACAATTTAACAGCAACTCTAAACCCGCCTTGTCTGCTCGCGAACGGTGCAAAAATGCCACAGTTTGCTCGGCATCTAGCTTGGTTGAAACACCCGCGTCAGCTCGACCACTGACAACCTGATTAGTTTCTTCTTGCAGTTGTAGGCTTTGGTCGACGATTTGAATTTGGCTCTGAAGTAAACGAATACTCAAATAACTAGTAGCCACATCGGCAACCAAAGTTTGCTGAACACTTTGAAGAGAATACTCCTGAGCCAACAGTTCAAGTTCGGCAGCCTGCATCGAACGCTCAAGGCGGCCGAACAAGTCGATCTCCCAAGTCGAATCTAAACCAAGATTAAACAGCTTACATCGACTTCCTTTCCGACCAAGCAACGGCCTATAGTCTAAAACACAATTTACATTCGGCGCCAAAGCTCCACCATTTAGATTCACGTTAGCTCGCGCTTCAATGATTCTCTCTGCCGCCACCTGTACGGTTAAGTTGTTCGATAACGCCTGCGAGACCAATTGGTCCAGTGTCGGATCAGCAAAATTTTGCCACCAATGATCTAATGTAATGGCAGGTTGATGTTGAAAATTTTTAGCTTGATATTCAGTCGACAACGTCTGGATGTCAGGCTGGACAAAGTCCGGCCCAACTACCGAGCAGCCACCAAAAGACACAAAACACGTGGAAATCCCCAAGAATAGCATTCTGGAGAGCCGCGGCTGAATCTTCTCGCTAAGGGAGACGCTTAAGTTCCAAGAGGGCATTTGAGCTCTACTTACTTAAAAAAACGTTGATTTTGATGCGTTTGTCGCGACCACCTTCAAATTACAATAGGTACCTGTCAGCCCATTTGACGTGTCATAACCCCGTCAATGATTAATAAAGGCACAACCGGTGCAACCGCTACAACATCAATTTTCGGACAAGCCTAGCCTAAACTCGCAAATAATTACTACAGCCGTCAAAGTTTGACGTCGCGCCCAACTAACGTGGGATTACACGGACCACTGAAAAAACAAATTGAGCCCGCGAACTGGTCAACAAACGGATCCAAGCAATGAAATTCTCAACACCTAAAGCCTCCATTGAAATTGACAATGTCAACTATCAGCTTGAATCAATTGACGAATTCAGCTTCTCAGCCAGAGTAGACCTCCCGATTGGCATTCGCTCGCATGGGTTGCTCAACCTAGGAACGGACAATCTGGTAGTCGCGTTTCGTGTACGCGATATCGAGGACGGCGTCGCAAAGTGCTCTTTTGCCAATCTTTCGTTGACGAACGCCACAACGATCAAGAAATATCTGCGGAATCAGCAGCACGGCTTCGTAGAAGGTTCACTCAATCTCGATTCCTCCGACGAGCTCGCCCAAGAATTCAACAGCCACAAACCGCATTTCTCAGGACGAGCAAGCACTCCAGAAACCATAGATGCAACAAGTGCTAGCAAACCTGAAGGCCAATCTGCTCCCAAGTCAACCGTGCCCCAACAATCAGCACCACGAACCGAATCAGCTCAGCCCACTGCCGAATCTTCGAACACGTTAAACACAACAAAATCACCGAACGCTTATTTCCGCGCCAGTTCAAGTGCCGACCGCAAAAGTAATTCGAGATTTGATATCCGTTCATTGACGAAACTAGCGATGGCATTTGCAATGCTTGGCTTGGCCCTCCTTGCCATCTACGTGCTTCGTTCTCGCAGTACGATTTCGATTGGCAACTCAGCCTTAGTGGGCAACTACCTGCCGGTCAACGTAAAAGCCGAAGGCGAAATCATCGACTTGCTTGTATCTGAAGGCGACAGCGTCAAAGCGGGTGACGTTTTGATGCGGCTTAAAAATCCAGTAATGCAATCTGAACTAAAACAATGCGTAGCCAAACTCGCAACGGCAAAGACCAAAGTCACTGCACTGCGGAAACGACTGGAAACTGCTAAAAGGCGAGTCTCAATCGCAGCTAGGAAACTGACTCTTGATTTAGTCGTGGCAAAGTCAGAAATGGAATCGGCGACCCGATTTTCAGAAGTAGCCAAGATCAATCTCAATCGCCTGAAGCCAGCCTTGGAAAATGGCGCAGTTACTGAAATGGAATTTGAAGTGGTTCGACAAGAACTCTTAGCTGCCGAATCAAAGAAAATGGTGGCAGAAAATACTGTCAAGCAAATTGAGTTTGCCCAATACTCTTTGAAGGACAAAATTTTGATTTTGGGTGACGGATTCGACGATGAAATCGGTCGCTTGGTTGCAGAACTTGAAATCGCAGAAGCCGAACAGCGAGAGCTTCAAATCGCTCTGAACGTTGTCAATGAACAATTTGAGAATTTGGCCGTCACCGCGCCTCGTGACGGATCTATCTATGTCATCTACCGGCAAGTTGGTGAATTCGTCAAAACCGCAGATGAAACGGTTGGTCTAAGCTTCGAAGGCAAAGTATGGGCTGCTGGCCAGGTAGCCGCTGATCAATCTCGCCGAATCAGATCCGGACAACCGGTTGTTGTGACTGCCCCTGCATTGGGAAAGAAATTTGATGGAGTTGTTTCTGCCGTCGGGCACCGTGCAATTTCTTCTTCGGGCCACTACACACCGAATTTCGGTAGTGATACAGCATCTAGTGTGCCTGTCAAAGTGATCATTCAGGACCTGCCCGACAACGTGCCGTCTGGAACTCGACTAGAGATGACGATCGACACTGGCTTCGGATTCGAATGGCTGAACCGAACCATGGGCTACTCACTCAGGTCAATCGCAAACGGTAAACCAATTGAAGCAATACAACGCAATGAAACCGACACGAAGGACACAGATAACAAAAAACAAGTAATTGGCGAAGTTGCCATCGACTTGTAAATCTCCCTTCACTAACGCTTGCCCAGTTCTTCTGGTTGTCTATTCACACACGATTAACAACATCCGGCGCAACGGCGTTTATTGGGAGTGCGACTGCTCCACAATTTTCAACACTAGTTTGAACTCGATGAAATCCGCCATCGCGAATTAAACGTGTAAATCATGATTGCGAACAGCGATACGTTCAAAACAATCGTGAACAGCAAGTAGCAACCAAAGTGCTTCAAATCCTTGAGAGGATAGTAAAACAAACTAGCCTCACCTGGCTTCGCCATCTTCCAACGTTGCTCACCTACTTCGACAGCGTGATCGTCCACGTACAGCGGCAAATTATGAGCCGCCGCAAAGGGACTTGTTGCCGACAACGTTTTAACTACTTGTGTCGCCTGGGCCGCGGGATAATACGTTTCGGCAAAAAAGTTGGCCGCCAACGGCGCTACGTAAAGCAGCAAGACAACCGAGTAGGTAACCATCAAGCTCGACCCTGTTTTCTTACAAAGCGTTGAAAAAAACAACGCCAACATCGATGTGGTCACACAGGTCAATGCGTAAATCACTAGGTACGCAAACTTCGTTGGCGTCGCCCGCCAAGTTTCAGCGGGAAGTACTCCAAGCACAATTGAGATCAACAACGGCCACAGTAAAAACAACGTCAAAACACTCGACACACGCAACCCCGACAGCAGCTTCCCCCACAAAATTTGCCAAGGCGTGATCGAAGTTGTCAGCAGCAAATCTAATGTCTGACGTTCGCGTTCGCTCGTCACGCTACCAGCCGAAAACACAGGCCCGATCAACAAATTAAACAGCACAACGTAGCAAACGTACCAAGCCGATAAGTGCGGCTCGATGAACAGAAAGTACGCCATCAACGGCAACGCCAAAAACATACTAACTTGAATCGCCAGCCGCAGCATCAACGTGCCTTGACCAAAAATCTCGCTCCGCATCTCCTTGTCATAAACTGGATTAATCCCATCGGGCATCAACGTATTTCGATTCGGAGGTGCCAGCAAACGATCAGGGAACTGATCACGCACGATGACCACACCAATCGCATTTTCGTTCTCTTCCTCGATATTGATGACCTCCTTTCCTTCAGAACCGAAGTCGGGCGGGTAAAGCATTCGAGAGCTGCAGATATAAAACAAAACGATCGTGACCGCGGCCGCGAAACCTGGGATCACCGTCATTGCCATATTCAAACGAGTCTCACCAAACTGGCTCATCGATCCCCAAAACAGCACCCCCATCAAAGCCAGCGGCAAGATCATTAAATAAGATACCACCAGCGCGGAACTAGTCCGCGAAAAGAAACTCCCGGCTGCAACACTGATCATGCCAAAGGTAATCACACTCGCGATCAATGCCAGATAAGCAGCCAATACTTCGTAAAAAGAAACACCCCCTAGTGGCAAGCACAACATCACGATCGGCAGTGATGCAAAGATCAACACCGCCAAGTGAGTCAGCGCCGCAACTAGCTTGCCCAGCACGATCGACTCGGGACGAATCGGACTTGCCAATAGCATCTCATAGGTCATCCGTTCCTTCTCGCCAGCAATCGACCCCGCCGCGAAACTTGGCGCCATCAAAGCCGCTAACACGTACTGCCCCAAAAACACCAAATCCACTAACACGCTCGACGAATTCGAATCACTCAAATCCAATCGTATGTTGTCCGTGGGCCAGGCAAAATAAACCACTGCCGCCAACAGCACTTGGTACATCAACAACAAACCAAACGCCCTTGGCTTTCGCAAGTTTACGAGTAATTCGCGTTGTAAAACTGGGTTGCTAAAAAGCTGCATGGAGTTGGGCTTGAATGGTAATAATCAAAAAATCGGCACTACGAAACGTCAGCAGCTTTAGCGAAACCGCCAAGCTACCAAATTTAGTGAGTGGAATCGTCAACGTTCGCAGTCGCAAGCTTCGCAATCGCGATCCCTGCGAAACCGAAAATTATCGTCATGATCGGGCTCAGGTAATTGAAAAAACAATAACCTGCGTAAGTAATCGTCGACACCTGCAGGACTGCCGCTTGGGCCGCGCCGCAAGTGTTCCAAGGTATCAGCACGGAGGTCACCGTTCCACTGTCTTCTAGCGTTCGGCTCAAATTTTGTGGCGCCAACCCTCGATCTTTGAATGTTTTACCAAACATTCGCCCCGGAACCACGATCGCCAAGTATTGATCCGACGCTGTCGCATTCAAAAATAAACAAGTCGCTGCAGTCGTTGCAATCAAGGAACCCGTCGATCGAGCAAACTGAACCAGCGAATCAGTAATTCGTTTCAGCATCCCGCAAGCCTCCATCACTCCGCCAAAACACATCGAACAAATAATCAACCAAACTGTATTCATCATGCCCGCCATCCCTTTGGCAGACAACAATTTACTGGCATACACGTTGGCCCGCTGTTCAGGCGTGAGCGCCGCCAAATCCTCCGGCGTTTCAGCCACCTTTTCGGCGCCGGACAACTCAACCCCTGCCAATTCAATTCCGTCCATCATGGCATTGACACTGGCCACATAGCTATCCGAACTTAACTGCAAAAAACTACGTTCTGGAACTGGCAAGTCCGCATTTCCATTGGCAACGGAATAAACAATGTGCGGCTGTGCAATAACGGCCACAACGGCTCCCAATAAAGCACCGACCAGCAACGCCACCACGGCATCGATCTTCATGATCACCATCACCAACACAACCGACGGAACAATAAACAGCCAAGGAGTGATATTAAATCGATTGTCCAAAAACACCTGCAGCGCATTTACATCAGCTGAGTTGGATCCTGATGTATCCAGCGTCGCTCCCAAGTACCAGAACAGCCCTAACGTGATCAATATACTCGGCACTGTCGTCCACAACATGTAGCGAATGTGACCGATCAAATCCGCCCCCGCCATCGCAGCGGCCAAGTTGGTTGTGTCCGAAAGCGGTGATAGTTTGTCACCAAAGTAAGCCCCCGAGATCACCGCGCCTGCGGTCATCGCAACCGGAGCTCCTAGTGCGGTCCCGATTCCCATCAATGCAACCCCGACGGTTGCAACCGTTGACCAAGAACTACCCGTCGCTACCGAAACAATCGCACAAATCACCACACTCGCCACTAGAAAATACCGAGGCTCCAGCACATCCAACCCATAATAGATCATCGCTGGCACGACCCCGCTGAGCATCCAAGTACCTGACAGCGATCCGATCAACAGCAAAATCAAAATCGCAGGCAACGCCGCATTCAAGCTAATGTTGATGCCCTCAAGCATTTTTCTCAGCGGTACTTTCAAACCCCAACCGGCAAGTGCAGCCACCGCCGCAGCTAAAATCAAGGCAATCTGATTAGGACCATTAGTTGCGCCATCTTTATACAACAAAACATTAATCGCCAGCAGCGCCACTAAAACCAACACTGGCGCCATGGCGTACCACAGGGCAGGGCGTTTGAATTTTGGTTCATCTTTAACTTCAGACATACTCACCTTGATCGATCGCCTAAGCTAGGGGTTCTTTAAAATTCAACATCTGAAAAACCACCAACATGACAGCGATTTTGGTTTACGAAAAGTCCTAACCCTAAAGTGTACCAAATTTATGCTTCCAGGTTTTGCAGCACACTGGATTTGCGTTCCTCAAAAAACCTACAAAACCAGCTCCAAAATTAAGAACCAGTTTCCCAATTAGGACCTGGCAAAGATCGACCAAGCCCAAATTCGAGCGTGGTCTTGCGACATTCGCTAATCCAAACAACGAAAACAATTTCGTTCAATCTATTCAAAAAGTTTGCAATGTCTGTTCGTGTCGCTTAGACTCAAATTCAAATTCGGTGGCGCACAGGCGAGCTGCCAGATAGCTTTATGCAACAGGGACAACAAATGAATGCTACAGCGGTTGAATTGGCAAAAGAGCACTTAGAAGACTTTGCGAATCGAGTACAAAAAATCCGAGACAGTTTGCACTCGGTGGTTGTGGGGCAAGACGAACCAGTTGACCAACTTCTGATTTGTGCGCTCACCGGTTCGCACGGTTTATTAGTCGGAGTGCCTGGACTGGCGAAAACTTTGATCGTCAAAGCCTTAGCCGCAGCTTTTGATTGGAAGTTTGCCCGGATTCAATTTACGCCTGACTTGATGCCTTCGGACATCACCGGTTACGAGTTGCTCGGTCGTGGCGACGAAGGCCATGAAATGGTGTTTCGTCACGGGCCAGTGTTTGCCAACTTAGTTTTGGCAGACGAAATCAATCGTGCGGCTCCTAAAACTCAGTCTGCGATGCTGGAGGCGATGGCCGAAAGACACGTAACCGTCGGTGGTGTGACTCATCCGATCGAGCAACCTTTCTTGGTGGTAGCGACACAGAACCCAATCGAACAAGAGGGAACTTACCCGCTTCCGGAGGCGCAACTGGATCGTTTCATGATGGAAATTCGAGTCGGTTACCCCACGCCCGAACAAGAAAAAGAAATCGTGCTGCGGACGACCAAGGGCGATTTAAAAATGCCAGAAGCAGCGTTCACTCCTGAGTCTTTTTTGAAGTTGCGTGAACTCGTGAATTCGGTTCCAGTTCCAGACAACGTGGCCGAGTACGCTGTTAAGCTGTGCGGTAGCAGCCGACCGGATGATTCGCGAGCGACTCAGTTTGTTAAAGATTACGTTAACTTTGGCGCCGGGCCGCGAGGCTCTCAAAATTTGGTAATGGCTGCCAAAGCCAGAGCATTGCTAGAAGGGCGGACTGCCCCAATTGTTGGTGACATTCAGGCCGTGGCAATTCCGATTCTGCGGCACCGAATTGTGGGAAACCATCGAGCCATCGGCGATGGAGTTGGAACGGACGCAATCGTTGCCAACCTGATTAAGGAGGTCCGCAAATAATGTCTGTGTCAACAAGCACCGATAGGGCACAGCACAACAGCCGTTTTTTGGATTTGAGCCGCTTGGCCGCGCTGCAACACATGCGCTTTACTACTCGGCAGCGCATTGAGGGTACTTATAGCGGTCGGCATACTTCTCGGGCGCTGGGCGGCAGCGGAGAGTTCGCGGACTACCGCGAATACACGCCCGGAGGAGATTTACGCCGTCTTGATTGGCGAGTACTGGCCCGGACTGGGCGGGCTTACATAAAACTATTCCAAGACGAAACGAATCTTGTTTGCACGCCAGTTGTCGATGCCAGCGGTTCGATGAAGTTCGGCGCCAAAAGTAAAAACGACTTAACTGGATCGAAGCTCGAATACGCTCAGTTTTTCACCACCGCGTTAAGTCATATCGTTAGCTTTGGACGCGACCAAGTGGGATTGGCGGTGGTTGACGAACAACTAAACACGTATCTAAAGCCCGGTTCCACAGGCGACCATGTCAAACGTTTGCATGAGGTGGTTGAATCGATTGATGCCACCGGCGAGGCTCAATGGGAGGTTGCGCTGACGGAGCTGTTTCGATCGGCGGGGCGGCGCGGTGTGCTGTTGTTGATGTCGGATTTTTTAACCGAAGATATCGAAAAACTGTTTGCGAGCATTCGCTTGTTCAAGCATAGCGGCTGGGAGGTGATCGCGATGCACTTGGTCCATCCAGATGAAGAACGTTTACCAGCCGGAGCGGCATTTCAATTTGAGGGGATGGAGGGCGAGTCATCAGTACATTGTTCGCCTGCCGAAATTCAACACGTATACGAAGCGAATTTCAAAAAGCACTTATCAACTGTTCGATCGATGGCGCTGTCGACGGGTTGTGATTACCGATTGGTCTCAACAGCAGTACCCTATTGGGAAACGCTGAGCGGTTTTTTGGTAGAACGGGTGGGCTAAATGAATTTCCTTCATCCATGGGCGATTGCAATCGGTTTGCTGGGAATGGCACTGCCGATCGTGATTCATTATCTAACGCGACCGCGACCGACGTCGATGCCTTTGTCAACGATTCGTTTCGTTCGCGATGCGGTTAAGCAACGTCAGGCGCGTAGCAGATTACGGGACGGCCTCGTGTTACTATGTCGCTCATTGGCGGTCGGCATGTTGGCACTGGCATTTGCTCAACCATTATTCAACGCCCAAGAAACAGACACTAGCACCGATCCGGCTCGGTTACGTCGCATCGTTGTTTTAGATGTTAGTCAAAGTATGGCGGCGACCGATGCAAGCGTTGACGGGTTTCAACTGGCGAAGGTGCAAGCCAAGCGTTTTCTGGATGCTGAATCAGGCGTTAAAGCAAATTTGATTTTCGCAGGTGCCCGGCCGAAAGCTGTTTTTGAGCAAGCCAGTGCTAACATTAAAGTCTTAAACGATGCGTTGACCGAGGCTCAAGCAAAACCCGAACACATCGACGTGCAAGCCGCGTTGAGTATGGCTTCTACGATGCTGGCCGGCGGAGACGCTGAGACGGCGATGGAGGTTATTTTCGTCAGTGATTTTCAACGCAGTAATTGGGCGGCAGTGGATTTCTCGATACTGCCCAAAGATACAAAGATCCAATTAGAATCCGTTGCCCAAGACAGCACACTGGCGAACATTGCAATCCAATCCGTTCGTTTTTTAGAACAACCAACGGTGGGAGTTCCGGCGACGCTGGAAGTTCAAGTCGGCAATTTTTCCAAGACAGCTCGAAATATAAAGATCGAAGTGCTCGTCGGCCCCGCGTTGGTCAGCTTGGAGGGCGGTTGCCCCGCTGGACGATCGACTTTGTTGACAGCAGAAGTGTCACTACCGGCAACAGGATGGCAGGTCGGTTGGGCAAAGATTGTCGACAATTTAGACGCCTTGTCGGTAGACGATCGTTTTCCCTTCGTCGTGCAGTCAATCGATTCGCCGGGGATCGCTGTGGTGACGCGACAGTCTGAACGCAAAATCCCTTCGTCGTCTTACTTTGTTCAAACCGCGTTGCAGCCTTTCACTGAGCAAGCCGATAATCGAGTGCGTGTGGGACGAATCGCGACAAACCGTTTTTCGGTTGAACAGGCAGTCGGTTACCAGCGATTTGTATTTGATCATCCCGGCAAAATGGAGCCCGCGCAAATTCGCTCGCTCGCTTCATTGATCCGTCGCGGACGCGGAGTTTTATATTTCGCGAGCGACGCAATCGACGCAATGAACTTAAAATCACTGTCAGCCGAATTAGGCAGCGACTTGCAATTGCCAGTCGAGTTAGTGCCGACATCGCGAACGCGGCCCAGAAGGGATTTGCAGATCCAATCAATGCAGAAAAATCGCCGCCCGTTCAGTATCTTTGGCGACTCATTGACCGCTCAACTTTCGAGCTTGCGAATCAGCGGTGGTCTGGGATCTCGACGGATCCCCGATTCGATCGACGACGATATCTTGGCGACGCTGAGCGACCAGTCGGTGTTTGTTTATTCTAGTCCGGCTGGACTTGGAAAGCTGTCGGTCGTGAACGCGGACCTAGAGGCCTGCGCGTGGTCACGCCATGCGAGCTTTCTGCCAATCGTCAATGAATTGGTCGATGACTTACTCAGTTCAGACAATCGGTCAAACTTGTCATTGACGGGCTTGCCGTTGGTCAGGGTGCTGCCCAGCGAGATCACGTCGGTGGATGGACTAGTCGTTAGCCAAGGCGAGGGCGAACAATCACCGGAGAGTCTCGGACAGTTGCAGCCATCTGGTGAAGGAGTCGTATGGAGCTGTAAAGAATTACCAGGACCGGATATTTTCCAAATCGAAAAAGATGGTCAATCCGTATTTGCTTTGGCTGCTAACTTGGCTTCGGAAGAGTCCGACTTGAAAACTCTGGATCCAAGTCTGCTTACGGACCGATTGTCCGGTGGGCGCAACGTGAGTTTCAATCACGTTGCCAAAGAGAAACGAGAGGAAGACCGGAGCTGGATTTGGTTTGCGGTGGCTGCTGCCGTTGCGTTGGTAGGAGAAGTAACCGTACTAAAAGCCTTTCGTTCTTAAGGATTGCGTTGGATGGTCGGAAATTATTAGTTGTCGATTGCATTTGAAGTTTCATTGTTTACATCACTGATTTGAATCGAGCCAAGTTAGCATGCGTTTAGTCGCCGAACCCTATCTTCCATTTGCCCTTTGGATTGCTTTGGCCTTGCTGGCCGTTGTGGTCTGGGTGTGGTACGTCATGTCGAGCCGGTTGCCGGTTGGTCGGCAAGTAGCTTGGTTGATTTACGGGTTAATGGCTGCGACGTTGGCTTTGCCATTGGTGGTGCTTTTAAATTTAACTTGGATTGAGAATGTGCCGCCGCCTGCTGGAAAGCCCGTGGTACAGGTCTTGGTGGACGGTTCTGCAAGCATGGGGACGCTAGATGTCGATGGAAAGTCGCGTTATCAAGCTGCCGTTGATGTCGTTCGTGAGGCGCAGTCGGAATTGTCGGAACAGTTTGATTTTCGGATTCAAACGTTTGGGCAGACGACGAAGCCGAGTTCAATCGACGAGTTGGATGCAGGGACAGCTAAGGAAAACGAAACGAATGTTGCAACTGCGATAGACTCGGCACTAAAAGAAGATGTGGTCCAAGGGCAGTCGATATTGTTGCTGAGCGACGGCGTCCATAACGCAGGCGCTGTAGGAGATGTTATCGACGCGGCCAAGCAAGCTCGGGCAATGGCAGTGCCGTTGTTTGCGGCACCTTTGGGCGGCGATGTTGGTGTCAAGAACGTGGCCGTTTCTGCGCGGTCGCCTCAAGAACTCGCCTTTGTCGGACAACCCGTGCAAACGATTGCAAACATTGAGACCATTGGAGTGGTGGGACAGCGGCTGAACGTCGAACTGTGGTTTGCGGGCCAAGCGGTCGCCACGCAAGAGGTGCAGGTTACTCCCGAGAGCCAAGGTAAACCGTTGGAGGCGATGTTTGAACTGTCTCAAGAAACGCCTGGATTGTTTTCGTATGAACTTCGCGTGACGCCATTGAAGAGTGAAGCGACTTTGATGGACAATCGGGCGCCGCTGATGCTACGAGTACTGGATCGAAAAATCAAAATTTTGTTGATCGAAGGAAAGCCATACTGGGACACCAAGTTTTTGGTACGCCGATTGGCAGCGGACCCTGCGGTTGAATTGACCAGCGTGATTCGGATGGCCGAAAGCCGATACATGCAACGCACCGTCAAGCCAGTCGGCGCGGATGATTCGGCTGCCGCCGAAAGCACTCAGATTATTCGCGATGTCGACCAGGTGTTGTCGGTTGATTCGTTGGCCGACGTTCAAGTCGTAGTGCTTGGTCGAAACGCGGAGTATTTTTTGGGAGATGAGTCTCTAGCGGCGGTTAAAAACTGGATTTCACGAGAGGGCGGTTCGCTGGTCTGCACTCGCGGGGCTCCTACGGCTCAGGTTAGCCAACGATTGAATCAAATCTTGCCTGTTAGCTGGGACGCGGGCCGGGAGAATCGTTTTCGTGTTTCGATGACAACACAGGGCAAGGGACTGCGTTGGTTGGCGAGTTTTGCAGACGAAAACGTACTGGGGACCATGCCATCATTGGCCTCCGTCGCGACTGCTCGGCGCCGAGGGCTGGCCAACGTTTTGGCGTCGACGGTAGCGACCGAGTCTGCTGTCGACGACGAAGCCGTTCCCGTGCTTTCGTTCCAGCCTTACGGGGCTGGCCGAACCGTGGTGGTGGAAGGTGCGGGCATGTGGCGCTGGGCGTTGATGGCTCCTCAACATGAAGACAAAGAACAAGTCTACGAAACGTTATGGCGTAGCTTACTGCGATGGCTTGTTTCGCGAGCGGGATTGTCCCCGGGTGAGAATATCGCTCTGCAGCCAGATCGCATTAGTTATGAATCTGGCACCGAGGCGACGGCGACGATGTTGATTCGACCAACGAAGATCAAAACGCCTCCAAAACTATCCGTGACCGGCCAAGACGATACAGGAGAACCAATTCCTGAAAAGCAATTTCAGCCACGACCGTTAGGCGATGACCCCGGCACTTATCGAGTAAATTTTGGCAAACTAAAGCCCGGCCGCTATACTGTAAAACCCGTCGAGTCATTGACCGGAGTTGGCGCGAACATCCAGTCAGCATTTGTGGTCCGTGATCGCTGGGACGAAAAGTTATACTTGGACGCTCGACCAGACCTAATGAAACGCATCGCAGATGTCAGCGGCGGCCAGGTCTTAAAACAAACCAATGCAGAATCCTTTTCAAGTCAATTCAAAGCTCACCTAGAGCAGTCGCGACCACCGAAGTACCGCCGCATTCCGATGTGGGATCGCTGGTGGATTTTAAGTGCGATATTGTTATTGTGGGGCTGCTGTTGGGTAGTCCGTCGGAAATCGGGGTTAATCTAATGTCGTCCATCACATCAAAACCTCCCGCAAAAACCGATCAAAGCGTGGCAAATTCGCCAGACCGTCGATTGTCTGAATCGATGGGACAGTTTCGCAAACGCTTGCAGTCGATTGGCATGCTCGCGGCATTCGGATGGATGATTTTGGCGGCAACCATTGTGCTGTTGCTGGCTGTTTGGTTTGACCTACTGTGGGAACTGTCGGCAACCGCGCGGGTGACCGCTTTTATGGTGGCTGGTGCAGTTGCTTTGGCAGCCTTTGTAATGTTTACCGTGTCGGTTTTACGTCGCTCTGGTCGCGATCGACTAGCCAATCACTTGGATCAAGTTGCGGCTACCGGCGGTGAAATCAGGTCCGGATTGGAACTGGCGGATTCACTAAACAACAAAGAAGAAGATCGATCGTTGTCGATTGGATTGGCCTCGTTGGCGATCACCAAAGCAGCCGATCGAGCCGATTCGATCGATCAAAAAACCGCCGTTTCACTTGCACCGCTTAAAACGGTTGCCGTTCCCTTGGTGGCAGTTGGCTTGTTGGTCGGACTAGTTGCGTTGGCGATGCCGCAGTTGGCGAAAACCCAATGGAACCGATTCGCGAACCCGATGGATGACACACCACCTTTTTCGACCATCCAGTTCGATGTCAGTCCTGGGAACGTTGAGGTTCGCTACGGCGACCCCGTCGACATTGTGGCGCAGCTTAGCGACGTGCCGCTAGACGACTTGGAACTGGTATTAATCTCGAACTTAGAAGAAAAGGTGCCAATGTTCGCTGAAGGGAACAACCGTTGGCAAACAAGCCTGTTCCGAATCACTGAACCGATAAAGTACCAAGTTCGGTCCGGTCGTCTGCGCAGTAAAACGTTTTCGATCGACGTGCTTTCAGTACCCGAAATTAGCGGCGTTGAATTTTTAGTCTCGCCGCCTGCTTACACTCGACTAGGCAAGCGCCGTGTCAAAGGCGGTACGCCCATTCGAGCGTTGGCGGGCACGCAAGTCCAAGTTTTAGCCACCAGTAATCGACCGCTAACCAAAGGCACCGTAACCTTTGCCAAACAAGATGCCGCCGAAGAAGGAATCGAGGTCGAACTTAAGCCTGACGACCAAACCCAGGAACTACAGCAGGTCATCGGAACGTTTGAAGTAAAACAAGGTGGCAAGTTCGAAATTACGTTAACCGACGTAGATGGGGTTCAGTCCAGCGAAGTTCACGCTGGGTACGTCGAACTGTTAAAGGACACTCGGCCCTTGGTCCGCATACGAGAACCGAAACAGAATTCATGGGCGACTTCGACAGTTCAGTTACCGGTCCAGATCTCGGCTGAGGATGATTATGGATTGTCGCGAGTGGCCGTCTACCGCAGCCTCAACGATTCTCGACCACTACCGATGGAATTGCCAGTTTCGGACACTGATTGTCGGTTGGACGTTAATTTTAGGTTACCGCTGAAAGAATACTTACTTAGTCCCGGCGATAAATTAGAGCTGTTTGTGCGTGTGGAAGACAACGACCCAAACGAGGCCAAAGGCAGTGAGAGTCCAATTCATTCTGTTTTCATTATTTCGCACCAACAATTCATGCAAATGCAGCAGCGAGAAATGGGCATCGAGGCAGTACTTTCAAAGTACCGACAGATCGAACGTCAACTCGAGTCGTTGGAAGTGATGCAAGATGAAATCGCAAAAATGAACGGCGACAAACCACCCGAAGACAAACCCGGCGAGGACATAAAAAACGAACTGGAAGCTGCAGTCAAGAACTTTGAGCAAAACGCAATGGGCTTGGCACAATTAATGGAACGGAAGTTTCCGATTGATTTTGACCGGGATCTCGAAGACCGCATTGAAGAAATGCGAGAAAAAATGATCGAGATCGCTCGCGAGATGCGGGAGTTGATTCGCAAGGTCGATCGCTTTGAAATCACCAATGAAGAATTGGAAGATAAACTAAAAGAGCTACGAGAAAAATTGCATGGCGTTCGCGAAGAGTTTAACAACGACGTGATGCTACCCTTGGATGACCTCGCGAAACTGTTTCCGTTGATGCAACTGCAGGAGCAATTTGTTCAACTTGTGTTGCGGCAACGAAACCTGGCCGACCGATTGAAATCGTTGGCGGGAGCCGAAGAAGGTGAAGATTCAACGACGAAACGCCGCATGCGAGATTTGGCCGAAGAGCAAGGCCGACTAGAAGACGGATTGAATGAACTATTACTGGATATCGAAAAGGAAGCATTGTCGCTACCGATTGGACCGGAATACGTCGAACTTCGAGATTCGTCGATTGAGTTTTCAGCAGATGTGTTAGCTAGCGGGGCACTGGATGAACAAGCCGAAGCAGAGACAGCGTTGAATGAATTGTCGGGAGCGGACGGTTTTCGACATGCCCAGAAAGCCGCAGAAATCTTAGAGTCATTTGTTGACCGAGCACAGGAAGGCCAACAACAGGCGCAACAGTTAGGACAGCTACGTTTTCAACCGCGACAAGGCATGCGGCGACCAAAGCTAGGAGATTCGATTGCCCAGATGATGAAAATGTTTGGTCCGCGAAACGGTGGACAACAAAGCGGAAACGGTAATCGAGGAATCTACGGTGACACACCACATTCAAACCAAAAGCGACGGGGAGGTGGAAAAGGCAATCGACAGGCTCGTGGCGGATCAGGCGGCCCAAGCGGCAATCGGGTTCCGGTCGAACCGGACGATCGAGTTCAACGTCATACCGGTCAAGCAAGTGGTACTCAAGTACCGATTCCATTGCGATACGAACGAAAATCAGGCGAATATTACCGACGGATCATCGAAGAACTGGGGGACGAATGAACACGAAATATTTTGCAGTAACGACTCATCGATGGTCCATCACCTTCACGGCCTGTGTGGTCAACACTAGAAAGTTTGCGATGAAATCTAAACATGATGTCAATCCGGGACTAAGACTGGTTGCTTTAGCAAGCATGATTTTGTTTCCCTGCGTGCTGAACGCTCAAGACACGGCTCAGCAAGGGCAGCCCCCCAAACCTGTCGCATCTGAATCTACCAGCCACAGCACAGATTCTGGCACCAAAAAAAATGTTCAGGCCAAACCTACAAAGGAACCGAGTAACGACGGCCAACTAGCAACAGTGCCCGATTCAAAACATGTTGGAGGCGAACCCGATGGCGTGGTCCAAGTTGCAAACCTAGTCTACGCGAAATCAAAGAGTAGCGAGTGTTTCGCCGACCACTTCTTGGTGCAAGCCGAACAAGAGTCTTCGATTTCAACCAGCCGGCGGTTTCATGCGGTAAAGCTGTCCAGCGACGAAATTTACAATTTCCCATTGATCATCATGACTGGCGAGGGATCGTTCGAACTCCCCGATAGTGAACGTCAAAACTTGAAGCGGTTTGTTGAGCGCGGTGGTTTCTTGTTGGCTTCTGCCGGATGTTCGTCCAAAGAGTGGGACAAGAGTTTTCGAAATGAAATGACCAAAATTTTTGGTGAAAAACGGTTAGCGGCGATCGATTTTAAGCATCCCGTTTTTCATACGGTTTACGACATCAAAGACTTCGAAGCCAAGCATGGAACCATTCAGCCGCTTGAGGGTGTTCATTTTGAAGGGCGCTTGGGCGTGCTGTATTCACAGGATGGCTTGAACGATACCGCTCACACGACCGGTTGTTGTTGCTGCGGCGGGAACGAAATCAAAAACAGCCTAAAAATTAACGTGAACATCTTAGCTTACGCACTAACACATTGAGCTCGTCCCAAAGTCACCTTATTCCGAGAAAGTTGCCTCCAACGAATTTGGTTTTTAAAAACGCAATACGGTTACACCGAACATCGCCACTATGCCGAAGCTTCTTACAATTTCAACACACCTCATTGCTCTGATCATGGTTGGGGTGGCGTGTGTTGGATGCAAGAATAAACAAGAAGCGACCGACAGTGGTGCGTCCGACGGGAACCGCCAGTCGATCGAAAAAACAGCGATTTCGTTTTTGATTTCAGCCGACACCGCTGGCTGGATTCAGCCCTGTGGATGCACGACCAAACAGAGTGGTGGACTACCGCGACGTGGCTCGATGGCCAAGAAAATGCGTGAACAAAAGCCAACGATTGTGTTGGATTGCGGTGGCGCAGCGGCGGGTGTTTCGGATTATCATCAACTGAAATTGGAATCCATCATGGCTGGCGAAGCAGCGATGGATTTGGTCGCTCATAATCTTGGTGGTAGCGAAGCCGCGTTTGGCAATGACGTTGTTCAACAGATTATCGACAAGCAGATTGTGCCGCTGTTTTCTACCAACGTATGCGACAGCTTGGGACAGTCAATTGGTGAACCCGTGCAGTGGGTTTCGGCTGGTGGGAATCGTATTGCCGTCTTAGGGGTCATGGATCCGAAATTTAAAGGTGACCAACTTCAAGTGTTGCCGCCCAAGCAATCGATTTTAAACGCAATTGACACCTTGGAAGAAAAACCAGACGCGATTTTGGTGCTGGCTTATCTACCGCGTCCAGCTTTAATGGAATTGGCTAAGGCGCTACCAGAAGTTGACGCGATTATCGGCGGTCCGACTGGACAAACGATCTCGCCAACTCGCGTCGGCGCGGTACTGGTTGCGTCGTCGACAAACAAAGGGAAATTTCTGGTGCAATTGGATTACGATCCAAAGCTCGCGCAACGATTTGAAGCGAAAGTGGTCGAGCTTGATGAATCGTGGGCTGACGATGCAGATCAAATCGAAAACCTAAAAACCTATCATGAACGATTGGCTGGCAAAGATTTTGAAAGCCCTACGACGGGAGTTAAAAAATCGATCGCTGTTGTGATGGATTCGAAAGACCACTTTGTTGGGAATTCAAAATGCCAAACGTGTCACACTGCGGACTGCCAACACTACACTTCGACAAAACACTCGGTTGCATGGGAGACGTTAGAAAACAAGTTCTCTCACGTCGACCCATACTGCCAGCAATGCCACACGACAGGATATGGATCGAAAGTGGGTTTTGTTTCGATCAAACAATCACCAAATTTATTCGATGTCGGTTGCGAGAGCTGTCATGGTCCTTCGTCAAGGCACTGTGAAAAGCCAACCATCAGAACCGTCTACGATGCTCGCGATCAGTGTTTGCAGTGTCATGACCGAGAAAACAGCCCGCTGTTTAATTACGAATTGTATTGGCCCAAAATTTTGCACGGGCTACAGAAAGTAACGGAAGCGAAAAAATGATTTCTCAAAACAGATTTAATGGCGACCGGTCCAACATCCGTAGGTACCCCATGAAAGACGTCTGTCGAAACTATTTTGCTTGTGGCTGGTTGATGATCGGTATGTTGTTGGTCAGCAGTTCACTATTGTCCGAAGCGGCAATGGCGATTCCGCAAGATAACGGGGTAGTTTGGTATACGGATTTGGATGAAGCCAAAAAGAAATCACGGATTTCGAGGTTGCCGATTTTGATCAAGTTCGAAGCGGATTGGTGCCAACCCTGTCAATTGCTTAGCCAGGAACTCAAAAAAGCCCAAATCGTCAGATCACTAGAGCAAGTAGTCCCCGTCGTAGTGGATATCGACAAGCAAGAGGAACTAGCAAAACAATTCGACGTGACATCGATCCCTAAGGTAATTCTGATCAATGACGAAGAAACCGTTCTAGCCGATAAAACTGGTTTTGCTCCGGTGGAAGAATGGAAAGCATGGATCGTAGACTCTTTGAAAGATACCGAGTTTTCGATGCCTGAAGAATTGGCTTCGTTCGACCCGCCGACCAGCACGGAAGTTGAAGAGTTGTTACTGCGTCTAAAAGCCAAAGACGCGGCGATGCGAGAACTTGCAATGGAACGATTGATTTCTTTTCCAACAAAAACGCGTAAGCCGGTTGTCGAGGTGCTAACCGGAGCCAAAACGCCCAAAGCAAAAAAGAAGAAGAAAAATAAGAAGCCTAGTCTGGCGCAACAACTTGCCGTATTGGAAGTTCTCAAACGTTGGGGCGCACCGACTGACGGAATCGATCCTTGGACGCCTGCGTCGTTCACCGAGCAAAGGCTGAACACCATCCAAGCTTGGATTATTACGCCCATCGAAGAATTGAATCAGAAGATAGGTGAATTGTCCGAAGCGGATTTGCTACTAGCCAGCACCGAAATCGATCAGTTATTGACGGGCCGTAGCGTCAAGGCAGGGTTGAGCCGTTTGACTCGCTACGGCGATGCGTTGTTGCCGCAGGTTTATGAGCGACTAAAATCCGCCAATTCCGATGAACAAGTATCACGTTTGACCGCGCTTCGATATTGGTTGACTGCGAGCAACCAACTTCGCTTGGGTTGGTCTGGTGGTTTGATCGAACTGGCCGGTCGCGATGCCGAAACTCGCCGATCAGCAGCAGCGATGTTAGTCCAACTAGCTGGAAAACATGACCAAGCGCTATTGATGGAGTTATTCGCCGATCCCGATCCATTGGTGCGCGAACTGGCACTTAAGGGACTAAACGGGCTTGGTTCAGACACCGAACAAGCGATGGTTCGATTGTTGAAAGATCCAGACCCCAACGTTCGCGCAGCGGTTTTAAAACAATTTGCCGAATCGAAAACCACTTCCGCTGTCGACGCCGTCGCCGAGTACTTAAAAACCGAAACCGATTCTGGATTAGTGGTGCAGGCAATTCGGTTTATGCGCGAGGCTGGCGGTAATACGGCAATCGATTCAATCGTGCCCTTTACCAACCACGAAAGTTGGCAGGTACGAGCTGAACTCGCCGAGTCGCTTGGGAAAATTGATGAAGACGATCTTTCCACGGAAAAGAAGACCGTTCGAGTTACGGGGATTGTCGAATTAATGTCCGACGAAGATTCATTTGTAGCTGTTAAAGCAAGTGAGTCGATGCCAAAAACGAATGACCTGAAATTGATCAAACGATTGGTGGGCATTGCTTCTAAAAAACCAGATATCGCTGAAACAATCATCGAATCGCTCGTGCCTAGCTCATACGACGAAGACGCAGTTGACGTGTCAAATTTTTTACTGGATTTTATGGACAGCGAGCACGCTTCGGTTCGTCGCGGTGCATTGAAGGGGCTACAGAAGACTTATAAATCGAAGATAGACAATGCAATTTTGACCAAAATGATCAAAGACCCTGACGAAAAAAATCGAATTCTTGGAATGCTTGCCTTTGTAAAACGCCTTAGTTCCATTCGTCCAGGGATGACTGAAAAAACAGCAGAAATCCTTAGAACTAGCCGCCCCATTAACCGGTCCTCACCCTCATTGTTTTCACGGATGTTTGGCTCTGGATCGAAGTCGACACCGTCAGCTCCAGGCTTAGATTTAGAATTGGAGCTAGAGGAAATTCCATCTGAAGATTCAGCGGAATCTGAAGATGCAGAACCAGCAAAGGATATGGACAAAAAACAGGACGATGAAACACTCGAGAAATCGGAGTCAAAGGAAGAACCAAAAACTAAACCGAAAGAGGAGATCCAAGAATCTGAAATGGAGCAATGGCTAACAAAGTTTGTATCTGGCGAGATCAAAGATACTAAGTTTAAGGAATCAAGTCAGGCGATTCGACAAGCACTCGATGTGGCTACCAGCGAAGAAGAAAAGTTCACCGCAGGAGTTGCCTTGGCAGCATACGGCGAAAATGAACGCATTCTTGGTCTCGCCAAATCGGCCACTAGCGATGAGATGAAACGACAGTTGGCCGGCTTGCTTATCTGGGTGCCTTTCGAATCTCGAGTCCAGCTGGTCAATACGATCGTTACCCCTGAGACTTCTGAAGCCGAATTAGACATGGTGGTGAATTCTTTTGCTTCGGTGAGCAACCCACGGGGAGCCAGCGTATTTTGGAAACTTGCCAAACATCCTAATATCGACATCAACACGATACATCGTGCGTTTTACGAACTAGTTTTTGATGGAAGCGAAAATTACTACAACGTGCAACCGATCAAAAACCACAACAAAAAACCAGCAAATTTACTTGTTGCCAGCATTCCAGATACGGATGAACTTGGAGAAAACGGAACATTCCTAGCGTTGGTTTTACTAAACCACATCGATCAAACCAAAGCAAAAGAACTTGCAGCCACGGTGATCAACGGAGACCATTCAGCCAAAAATAAACATATAGCTGCCCGAGTGATGCTACGCACAGAAAAATACACGGTCGATAGATGGGGCAACCGGAGCGCTAATTCCGACCGCAGCCATGCGGTGGAGTTTTTAAAATCGAAAGACACCGTTCAAGTTGTTTTGGCGCTCAAATACATTGCCTTTGGTGAGAACACTTTAAATCAAGACCAGAATGGGGACCAGCGTTTTCAAATCGTTTCGAACAGCTATAGCCACAGTACCGCTGGCCGCAAAGCCGGAACCGCGAAGGTTTTTGATCCGCCTAAAGGAATGACGGAGTCGATGCTTGATCTCGAAGGCATTGAACTAGACGAAGAAAGTAACGCGTACGTAACCTATTTTCGGTCGCTATTCAATGAAAAGGCTGACTTAAAAGCCTTGATCGACTATCACAATCTACACCCCGAAAATGAACAGCTCAACCGACTGGTCTATCGAGCGATTGCGGCGACCAACAACGATAACTTGATTCACGTGGTTGAAAAAATCTACCAATACAACACCGACCAATACGACAACGACAGCGACCATGCTGACTTGTACTGGACCATTCGCCCAATGGATGGCGAAAATGCTCTTCGGCTTCGCAAACGCATTCGCGACGCTGAAGGCATCAGCAATTTAAATCACTATTAACGCCATAAGCCAAAACGGTGCTGCAAGATAAATTTGCATTCATCGTTCATACAAAACCAAGTGAGAGACAGACGTCTATTTCGCGTTGCCTCTTGAGACTTATCGCAAGAACCAATTTTAAGTTGAGGGGAAAAAATGAAACTGTTTCCGATGGTTGAATTGACTAAATTAAATCGAATCGCGTCGTTCCTGTGCTGCTTAGCATTCATTTTAATTTGCAACGGCCCCGCAACGGCTTTAGGCCAGTCGGAAGCCGACGGTTTGGTTGCGACTGGAACTGCTAAGTCAGAAGCGATGGCTGATCGCATGCGAATGACGATGACAATCGAGGCCAAAGGCGCTGACATGGAAAAAGCCATCGAAACTCTGAAGAAACGACGTAAAAATGCCAAAATTAAAATGGAAAAGTTAGGCGTGATCGAAGACTCGATCGAGTTTGGATCGATTTCCACAGGCAGCAGTGACAGTGGTCGACAAACTCAGGTTAGGCAAGCAATGATGAACCAGGCTCGTGGCGACAAACGTTTAGAACGAATGATGAAAGTCGCCCCTCCGGCAACGGTTCAAGTGTCCGTCAAAGCCGATTGGAAACTCGATTCAGAATTGGATGATACTCAAATGTTGATTAGTGTCGATCAATTAAAGAAAAAGATCGTCGCTGTAGACATCGGTTCGGCCAGCGAAAAAGACGAACTATCTCCTGCCCAAGAAGAGCTGGCTGAAGAAATGGCTGAAATGGCCAGTCGTTACAGCAACGATGAGAAACCAAGCGGCCCAGAATTTTCCTTTGTCCGTAAAGTGTCCTCCGAAGACGTCAAGAAACTACTTGCTGACGCTGTAGCCGACGCGAAGAAACAAGCCCAAGAGCTCGCCGACAGTACGGGGGTCAAGCTTGGCAAGATCTACCGAGTCGCACGCACCGACAATACAAACAAAGCGGCGGGCTATTACGATCCGTATGGCGGCTACAGAACGAAGTCGACGTCAAAATCAATAACCAACGACGACGGGTCGGTGCACGTGGTTTCAAATTCGCCCAACGTGAAAGTCACCCGATCAGTCGCTTTCGCTTTTAAGATCGACGCGGAATAGGCAACAAGACAATTAAAAAAACACGGACAACTGTAACCGCTGTCCGTGTTTGTTTTTGTCGTATCCCATATCCTCCAGTCGAGCGAAAAACGACTCTGAACGAAGCTGACGAGCAACAACTATTTTTTCGGTTCATGCTCAAAGTTTGGCTCTTTGCCTTCGTAGGCTCGATACAGATCATAAATCGCCTTCTTAAGGGACTCGGCTGTATCAGGTTTGGCGTCTTGCTTGCACTTCATCGCAGCGACCATCACTTTGTGAGCCGTAATTAACTGACTCGTATAATCCTTGTTTGATTCTTTAATTCGCTGAGTCAAAAAATAATCGGCGATGGTCTTTTGAATTTGGCTGGCGTGGTCTTCTTTGGTGTTAATCCAGCGTGTCAATTGATTGACATTTGTTGGGGACATTTCACCGCCTTTCATTGCCTGCGCAATGGTTTCGACACTAGCGATCGATTTAGCGATTGTCTTGGTGTCTTCCAGCATTTGTTCGAAGCGAAGTTGGTCGGTGTAAATACCGCAAGGAACTTGGCAATGAGGTGCGGGAACGGCGACCGTGACAGCGCCGCTAGGTTCAGTCGCCGACAAGTGGGTTGCATTAAGAACAACTATCGCAGCTGAAAATGCGATGACGATTGGACGTAAAATTAACTTTTGCATGATGGTCTTTCCAAAATCGGATAGGTAGATTTCTGTCGTGAAACTTTAAACTATTCTATCCAATGCAGATCAGCAAGGTAGCAGTATTCGCCCGATCGATTGGCAAACCGATTCCCGGCTTTTAGAGCGCACAACAAATGCAGAAAAACAAAAATACTAGCCAAATGCAAACCAGCCAATGGCTGTCAGGAGCAGTAGCCCCAACACCGCGACGGCGGCAACGACAACAACCTTTCCCTTGCCTGTCGAGGGCTGGCGACCGGGAGTTTTATTGTCTTGCGTGGTTGACCGTTCATTGCCCACGTTAACATCAAAATCAAATTCAAAGTTGCTTATAGGGCCCACCGGGCTGTCAGTTGGTGCAGGATCAAATTTTGGGTCGAGCTTAAAACGCGAATCACTATCGTCGTTCGGCAAAAGCGATGGTTCCGCAACGGAGAATTCGTCATTAATGAACAGGCTTGGCTTCTCAAGAACGTCACTTGATTTGACCTGATTGCTCGCCGCCAATTGTGACTTTTTTTTAGTCGCAAACTTGGATGTATGATTTTTTTTGGGCGTTGTTTTGGACGAGGCTACTGATTTTGCTGCCGTTGTATTCTTTGGAGCAAGTTGATCGGACTCAGGAACGCGATGAGTACGAGTGCACTTTGTGCAACGAACTTTCTTGCCGATGATATCACGGGTAGCTTTTAGTTTCTTGCCACATTCACAGCGAAAGCGAATCAGTTGATCCATGATAAGCTTGCCTTAGATTAATATTGATGCGGAAAGAAAGAAGCGTCAGTCAAACCAAGATAGTCTATTCGGATGGCTATATAAATTCTGATCGTCCAACTAGACTAGAATCGTCGAATATGTGGGTCTAATCGTTAAACTCGAACATACTTGACTTCGCCCTAAACTGCCAAAGCCTCCGGCTTGCAACTACCAATCTTGTTCGAGCATTAGTCTGAATTGTTTTCTCGGCCGCAGTACAGACAAGCCTTTTTGACGCAAAGGGCTTCCTTTTTTACAAAGATTCCGTGGCGGGGGACGAAAACTCCTTAGGGTTCAAGCGTTTCTTGGAAAAAGTGACCATTCGACAAAACTACTACGTTACCTTTCAAAGACTCGTCAGATGGTAAAATCAATTTCGAGTCGTTTTGCTTGCATCAATAACCGTTGCTTGTAAGAGTATCCAAAAGAGTAAGAATCGGATTTTGATGATGGCTTGGTTTCGCCGCAAAAATAAAATCGATGACGCAATCAATGCCGGCAAGCTTGATCGAGCGATAGAGCTTACAAGCCGTCTGGGTGACAACAAGGCGGCCAAGAGGTATCGCAAGCAATTGACTGAAGCGCTGGTTCAACGTGCAAACGCTGCCGCTGTCGAAGATGATTTTCTACTGGCTTGGCAGTCACTTTCACAAGCAACCGTGCTGGCAGATTCAAGACAACAAGAATTGGTTTCGCAGGCAACAAAACAGCTGCAAGCGCAAACGATCAGCAGCGCGGAGACGTTGCTGCAAACTGGGAATAGTCAGCGAGCGGCTGACCTTGTGCAGATGCTTGCGGACCGAGATTTAACAAACCAACAAAGTGATCGAATCGGCTCTGTTGCTGCGTTGTTAAATACAATCGGCGAACTGACTCTCGCCGGAAAACTAGAAGACTCCATCGATCGTTTGAAATCAGCGCAGCGTTTATATCCCAACTTGCCGGGACTGGAAGCACAAATCGCCATCCATCACGAACGAAAGCAAAAGCTGGACACACTGACACAGTCTCTTCAATCTGCAGCGCTTTCATGTAAATGGAACGATGTCTGCCAACTTTGCGATCAGATTTTAGAAATTGCCCCACAACACGAGATCGCTGACGGGGCACGTCGGCACGCAACACAACGAATGAAACGTCGAACCTCCGTTGGCTCTCGGCTGACCAACGTGCCGGAATCGCCCGATCAAGGCGACGGTTCGATCGTCAACTCAATGTTACCCGGTAACAACAGCGGAAGCTTCACCGGCGACCATAATTTAAAAGATACTGCGGTGATGCAATCGAATTCGCCGACAGGCAGCCGATGGTCCGCCAAAACTGATTCAGCTCTAGCAAAGGATCAAGACTTCAGTCTCGCCCCGCAAGCTAGTTCGTTTTTGATTTGGGTTGATGGTGTGGGCGGATACTTAGTTTGCACTAAGCCGATAAACTTCATCGGCCAAGCGGGCGGTGGTTCCGTCATATCAATTCCAATGCAGGCAGATGTTCGTCAGCGCCACGCAAGACTTGAAACGATAGCAGGGCGGCATCTAATCCAGCCTTTAGGACCGGTCTCGATCGCTGGCCGCGAAGTCCCACTCGACGAAAACATCGTGATCAGTTCAGGCCAACAAATTTCATTGGGTGGCAAAGTGGAACTGACATACCGACAAGACCACCCGCTCAGCAAATCCGCTCGCCTCGACTTCACCTCGCGGCACCGAACACTGCCTTGGTCAGACGGAGTCATACTGGCTGGGCAATCGATTATTTTAGGCCCCAATCCAGACAACCATGTTTTCTGTCCAGGTTGGAAGGAGGACTTGATTTTGTTCCAACGAAATGATCAATGGTTTGCAAAGTCTAAGATAGGGTTTTGCGTAGATGAACAAGCGTTGGCAAACGAAGCGGCAATACGATTTGACAGCCGATTGTTTGGCGATAGTTTTTCGTTGAAACTAGAAGCCGTGTTTTTAGATGGCTAAAATCAATCCCAAAAGAAAACCAGATCTGCAACAAAGCCTAGACACACCGAAGCCTCTTCAATTAATCTGTAAACACTCGAATCAGCCTTGCAAACTTAATTTCAGGCGTAACCTTCAGAAGTCGGCAATATTTAACGTTGCATTCTACGCTTCAGGAAGCGTCGCTACACTTTTAAAAAAACACTCGCCACTCAAACGCTGGCCATCCAAACCCTCGATCAGCACTTTTAATCTCGCAGCGTAGAAAACACCGTCAATGCGATTCTCCTATTCAAGCGGCTCTCGGCCTCTCAATGGCTACACCATCAAACGTGGAATCGGCGTTGGCGGATTTGGAGAAGTTTACTTTGCCTTGAATGATGCAGGCAAAGAAGTTGCTCTGAAAAAAATCCAGCGTAACTTGGACATCGAATTGCGAGGCGTCGGGTATTGCTTGAACCTAAAACACGTCAACCTGATTTCCCTATGGGACGTTCAGACGAATGAGTTTGGCGAGAGTTGGGTGGTGATGGAATACGTTCCGGGCCCAAGCTTACGAGATGTGGTCGCAGCCAATCCATCCGGGATGCCGCTAGAGGAAGTCAAACGCTGGTTTGTGTCAATCGCGTCGGGCGTTGCTTATTTGCATGAACACGGAATTGTCCATCGGGATCTTAAACCAGGCAATGTGTTTTGTGACGAAGATGCGCGTGTGATTAAGATCGGCGATTATGGTTTGTCTAAGTTCATTTCTTGTGGCGATCGTTCTGGGCAAACTGAAGCAGTGGGGACTTTTCACTACATGGCCCCTGAGATTGGTAAAGGCGAGTACGGCAAGGAGATCGACATTTATGCGGTGGGAGTGATTCTGTATGAGATGCTCACTGGAGAGGTTCCGTTTGAGGGAGAGAGCTCTCAAGAAATCATCATGAAGCATCTAACGATGGATCCAGATATCGGTGTACTACCCCAAGAATATCACCGAGTGGTTGGCAAATCGCTCCGGAAAGACCCGCAAAAAAGATACTCTAGCATCGCTGAGATGGTTCGTGATTTACCTTGGCCGGAAATTGCTGCCAGCGCGAACCACATCGTCGATCGCCATGTGGTGGGGAACATGAATTTCCCTGTCGCAACTGGTAACAAACCAAAGTCGACCGTAAGCTATAAAGCTAAAAGCGTGAAACCGACTGCTGGTGCGATTGATGCGGCAAACCGACCAATCGCCAAGGCCAAAGCACAATTGCCTCCGACAATTTTGCGAGGTGGTTTCGGAGCCAACCCGCAGTTATCCGCCGAAGGTGATCTATCCACGCAACCAGCTGCGAACCTGGCAGTTAGCAACATGCCTGCTGGAAATCCCCCCCTTGCCGATAACCTTGAAGTAGATGAACCGATGGCTGTTGCAGTGCGATCGGGGCTGACTGATTTGAATCGATGGTGGAACGAGGCCAACATTTCGACACCCGTCAGGCTGGTCGCGATCGTCGTTGCGGGGATCGTCGTAATCGAAAACTCGACTTGGCTGTTGGCGGTTTCGGTTACCTTGTCAACAATCTATCTGCTGTACTACGCCGCCAGACGATACGCTCTTTCACCATCCAACAACAACGTCTCGCCAAACACGAAGGCTACCCAGCGAATTGAACAAGAGGCAATCCGATCACGGTTGCTCAGTCGCCCAGTGACGGATCAATTGGCTGAACTAACGGGATCGCTGTTGATTGGGGCGGTCAGCGCAGTAGTGATTAGCTTCTTTTTTCTTGCGGTTGGTTTGGCAACAGACGCGGGGCTTGGAAGTCGGGTAAGCGGGTCACTAATGGGCTGGTCAATTTTCACGTGGCAAACAACACTTAGCGTGCTAGCCGTTTGGACAGTGATCCTCCTAACCAAACAATGGGCTTGGAAGCCAGCGGAGTTTTGGAGCCGCTTGCTTACTTTGACCTTTACCGGTGCCGTTACAGGCGCGTTTGCCTTTTATACGGCGAGTACTTTTGAAATTGACTTAGCCCAAGTCACAGCTACCGACTTTGCGGCAAAACAAACCGAGTCATTGGTTTACCACCGATTCGCAAAACTCCCGGCGTTTGTGCTGTGCTTTTCCGCGCTGCTTGCACTCATGCCTCTCGGGCGGCACACCGACCCATTGCGTCGCACACGCATGAGCGTGATGAATGTGATTTTAAGCTTCATTGTTGCCATCGTTGGCTGTCACTTGCTAAATCTACCGTTGACGGTTGTTTGTACACTTGCTGTTGTCATGTCGATTTCAGTTCAACTGGCCTCGCCTTGGTTGCACTCGGGTCAATTTCAGTCAATCGTTGATTCCTCGACCAGTCAAGTGGAGGGTTAACTGATGCACTTGCAAGTATCAGAATGTTGGCCCCTGCGTCGTGCTGCAACCCTGATTGGGTTGTTGCTGTTGTGTTCAAATGCATTGGCGCTACCAGTTGTCGGCTCTGCATCGATTGGATCGACGAAAGCATACGCCCAAAATTCGGCGGAAGACAACACTTCAAAGGGCGATTTAGCACAGCCAACAATCGATGGCGAACGGGAACAGCAGTTAAAAAAACGCTTGTTGTCTGTCGCTGTGTGGGGCGGAGCGATTTTGACGCTGTTGGCGGTCGCGTATGGATATTTCCGATTGGAGTTGACCACTCGCGGATTCTACAGCGGCCGCCTGCAAATCGTGTCCGGAATCACCAGTCTAACTATTCTAGTAGCGACCTATTTCCTCTGGCACTGGCTGATTGACAATTAGTTTCTTCATACGAATACACTCCAGCGGGTTATTTGTGCTCGATAGCGGGGTTCGGGTGTTTCCTGTGTGTATCTATACCATCTCGTCGACGTTTTCTTATGTCAGTCAAAGTCGAGGCGGTTTTGAGTCAACGGGATGCCGGAGGGAATCGCAACCTTGATCGCAAAGCGACTGGCGACCTATTTACCCTTTATATATTACCAAACCAGTTTTCCATTGCGGTTAATTTATAGCCGGAACGTCTAGCCAAGCCGGTTCGCGTTGTTAGAATACTGGCCAGTTCTTTTACATCCAAAAACGGTCGCCGAGCCAAATCCACCTTCGGGCAATTGTTGCCGGAAGTAATTATGTGATTTGGTAGGCATCTACGAATATCGCCCGACACGAAGAAAGGTTGACGGCTTTGAACAAAACCGCTGAACTTCTGCAAACACCTCTGCATCCATGGCACGTAAAAAATGGAGGCCGCATGGTGGACTTTACAGGTTGGGAGATGCCGGTTCAATATTCCAGCATCATGGACGAACACCACCAGACGCGAAAAGCGATTGGAATGTTCGACGTTTCTCATATGGGCCGTATTTGGTTTTCTGGTGACCGTGAAGAAATCGGCCAATGGCTCGATGGTATAACAACGCGGCGAGTTGCTGGAGTCGCTCTTGGAAAAATACGTTACTCGTTGGTTTGCAATCAAGACGGCGGCATTTTGGACGACGTGCTGGTTTATTACTTGCCCGGTGCGAATGATGGCGAGCCATTTTGGATGATGTGTTGCAACGCCAGCAATCGATCAAAAATCATCGCTTGGCTGGAACAGCACATCGGCGACCGTTCAATCAAACTGGATGATCGCACTGAATCAACCGCGATGATCGCCGTCCAAGGGCCGCTCGCCAATCAAGTTGTAGCGAAACTGGCGTCCATTGATCCGGATACACTTGGTTACTATACCGGTACTTCGTGTCAATTGGTTGGCGACGTTATCTTGACTCGCACTGGCTACACGGGTGAGGACGGTTGTGAAATCACCTGTGATGCTTCGATTGCGGTTGAGGTATGGGAAAAGATCTTTGCTGCCGCGGCAGAAGTCGGTGGCGGAGCGTCTGGTTTGGCCAGCCGCGACACGCTGCGTCTGGAAGCAGGCATGCCGTTGTACGGTCACGAACTGGGCGAAGACTTCAACGCGGCACAGACTGATTTGCGGTTTGCGATGCAGCTAAAAGATCGACAGTTCAACGGCAAAGATGCGATTATGGCTGCGATGAAAGATTCATCGTTACCCGTTCGAGTCGGTTTGCAGCTAGAAGGCCGTCGAGCCGCCCGTGAAGGCTGTACCGTTTTTGTTGGTGAGAAAAACGTTGGCACCGTGACTAGCGGGACCTTCGCTCCAACACTGCAAAAGTCGATTTCAATGGCTTACTTGTTGCCAGAGGCAGCAGAGCAGGGCACTGAGGTGACGGTCGATATTCGTGGCAAATCACACCCTGCGGTCGTTGTTGAAGTCCCGTTTTACAAACGTTCCACTTAAATTCATCAAATACACAACCGATCGTTGGCTCATTAATTTCAGTGAGCGATCGAACAATACAATTTCACTTATAGTTCAAACGGAGTTAGTGCTTTGAATCCTGAAAACTTACTTTTTGCCGAATCGCACGAGTGGGCATCCATCGACGACGGCGTTGCTACGATCGGCATTTCAGCCAACGCGGTCGAAGCCTTAACGGACTTGGTCTATATGGAGTTGCCTGCTGTTGGTGACGTAGTGGATGTTGGCCAAGCATTCGGCGAAGTCGAATCGGTAAAAGCAACCAGCGAAATGTATTCTCCAGTGTCAGGTGAAATCGTTGAAGTAAACTCTTCAATCGTTGATGGTCTGGAAGTTTTGAACACCGACCCGTACGAAGCCGGTTGGATTATCAAAGTCAAAATGAACGGTGACACCGGTGTCGATAAGCTGTTGTCGTTCGCTGACTATCAAAAACAATGCGACGAAGCCAGCTAGTGGTCGCCAAAATCAAAGTAAATGGTTGGTAGCATCGCCTTCAGCCAGAAGTTCCAGCTAAAGCCGTTACTACAAACTATTGCTCATTTGGTGTCCTTGGCAAAACAACGACAGCAACCGTTGCTTCGTTATCCCTATAAAAATCACAGTGTTCTAAAAAGATGTCAGTACAAGCCATTGATTCCCACAAAGTTAATGTCCCCATGGATCTCAAAGAAGATTTCTCGCGACGTCACATTGGCCCAAGTACGGCTGACGTGGATGCAATGCTGTCGGTCGTCGACGCAAAGTCACTGGACGACCTGATTGCCACGACGGTTCCTGAGAGCATCTTGCTGAAGGACGGTCTTAACTTACCTGCAGCGGTAAGCGAGTACCAAGCGATCAATAGATTGCGTGAACTTGCAAATGCGAACCAAGTCAAGCGATCGATGATCGGTATGGGATACTACGGAACCCATGTTCCGAACGTGATTTTGCGAAACGTGCTAGAAAATCCAGGCTGGTACACAGCTTATACTCCTTATCAGGCTGAAATTGCTCAGGGTCGATTAGAGAGTTTGTTGACATTTCAGCAGATGGTGATGGACTTGACCGGAATGGAGATTGCGAATGCCTCGTTGCTTGACGAAGCGACCGCCGCAGCTGAAGCGATGGCACTATGTAAGCGTGCGAGCCGACACAAGTCGGATCAGTTTTTTGTCGCTGACGATGTCCATCCTCATACGCTTGATGTGGTCAAAACGCGAGCCGATTACTTTGGGTTTGAGCTAATTGTAGCTCCAGCGGAAACCGTCGGCCAGCATGACGTGTTTGGAGCATTGCTGCAGTACCCAGGAACGACGGGCCAAGTTCGAGATTTGACACCGATGATTGACCAGGTCCACGCAGCCAAAGGGTTGGTCGCAGTCGCCAGTGACTTGTTAGCACTGACGGTTTTAAAGCCACCAGGTGAAATGGGCGCTGACATTGTGCTTGGGAGTGCTCAGCGTTTTGGAGTGCCGATGGGTTTCGGTGGCCCGCATGCTGCATTCTTCGCTACCCGGGACGCCTTCAAGCGCTCAATGCCGGGACGAGTGATTGGCGTATCCAAAGACCGCAATGGAAAAACCGCTCTACGAATGGCGATGCAGACTCGCGAACAACACATTCGACGAGACAAAGCGACATCCAACATTTGCACCGCACAGGCTTTACTGGCCAACATGGCAGTGTTCTATGCCGTGTATCACGGCCCTGACGGAATTCGAACAATCGCCGAACGGACGTCTGGGTTGGCTCGTTGGGCCGCCGACCAACTTGTAGGAGCCGGTTTCAAGTTGGTTCATGACGACTTCTTTGACACCGTTACCGTTGAAACGGAAGAAGCCCAATCGATTGTAGATCGAGCGGCAGTTGAGTTCAATTTGAATTTACGCTTAGTAGGACCGACACAAGCTGGATTCAGTTTTGACGAAACAACAACCACCGATGATGCGCGAGCCTTATTGAGTGCCTTCGGCGTGGCTGATGCTGAAACACTGACACCCAAGTTAACAGCCTTTGGCACCGACAATTTGGAATCGTTAAAACGTGAATCAGAGTTTTTCCAACATCCCATTTTCAATCGCTATCACAGTGAGACGGAGATGCTGCGATACCTGAAGCGTTTGGAAAACCGAGACTTCTCGCTTACCCACGGCATGATCCCCTTAGGTTCGTGCACAATGAAACTGAACGCGACCGCTGAAATGATTCCGGTTACGTTTGATGGTTTTGCAAATATTCATCCATTTGCTCCAGCCAACCAATGGCCAGGCTACCAGCAGATGGTGGATCAGTTGCGTGATTGGCTAATCGAAATCACTGGCTATGATGCGATGTCGATGCAACCGAACTCGGGAGCTCAAGGCGAATATGCGGGACTGTTGGCGATTCGGCGTTATCACGAGAGCTTAGGGCAAGGTGATCGCGACGTTTGCTTGATCCCGAGTTCTGCTCATGGAACCAATCCTGCGAGCGCAAGTATGATGGGGCTAAAGGTGGTTGTGGTTAAAACAGATACCGATGGCAATATCGACTTAGATGATTTGCGTGCAAAGGCCGAACAGCATAGCGATCGACTGTCGAGCTTGATGATTACTTATCCGAGTACCCATGGTGTATTTGAGGAAACCGTAACCGAAGCTTGCGATGTTGTGCATCAGCACGGCGGACAAGTTTACATGGACGGTGCAAACATGAACGCTCTGGTGGGAATCGCCGCGCCAGGGAAAATTGGTTCGGACGTCTCACATTTAAATCTACACAAAACGTTTTGCATTCCTCATGGTGGTGGTGGACCTGGGATGGGACCGATTGGCGTGAAGTCTCATTTGGCTCCGTTTTTGCCAAACCATGTTGTGCAGCCGATTGATGGCTTGAGCGACGAAAACAATGGTGCAGTTTCAGCGGCACAATATGGCAGCGCCGCGATCCTTCCGATCTCTTGGGCCTACATTGCCATGATGGGGAATGCGGGAATGCGACAAGCCACACAGGTCGCAATCTTGGGGGCGAACTATATCGCAGCTCGATTGGAAGAGCATTTCCCAGTGCTCTACAAAGGGAACAATGGGCGAGTTGCTCACGAGTGCATTATTGATATTCGACCGATTAAAGAAGCTACCGGAATCACCGAAGTCGACATTGCCAAGCGATTGATGGACTATGGATTTCATGCACCAACGATGTCGTGGCCCGTTGGTGGGACAATGATGATCGAACCGACCGAAAGTGAGTCGCTCGAAGAACTGGATCGTTTTTGCGATGCAATGATTGGTATTCGTGAAGAAATTCGAGCGGTCGAGCGAGGTGAAATAACCACCGAAGAATGTGTCGTGCATCAAGCACCACATACGATGGATGATTTGGTTCAAGCCGATTGGAACCGGGCCTATTCGCGCGAACAAGCGGTATTTCCAACTCCCGCGACTCGGGCGGCTAAGTTTTGGCCAGCGGTCAACAGAGTCGATGACGTTTATGGTGATCGTAACTTTGTTTGCTCTTGCCCACCGATGTCCGACTACGAGTCCGAAGAATGAGTGCAATGCCTGCGCGAGTGATTTTTGACTCGCCCGGTGCTGGAGCTTGGAACATGGCGGTCGACCAATCTTTGTTGATGTCGGCTGAGCAGAATAGTGTAGTAACTCTTAGGCTTTATACTTGGGACCAGCCGACACTGTCACTAGGATATTTTCAAAAACACGTTGACCGCAAACTACATAAAGCCAGTACAGCATGCCCAATCGTACGACGGCGAAGCGGTGGCGGCGCGATCTTACACGACCGAGAATTAACTTATAGCTTAGCAATCCCTAGCAGCCATCGTTGGTCCAAGGAGAATTCGAAGCTTTATGATATGGTCCACCAAGTTGTGATTCAATTGTTGGCTGAAGATGACATTGACTCACAGCTATTCAAGGACTCCACAGGGCAGAAGAGTAACTTAACCAGCTCGAAACAATCGGTGAACGTGAATCCGAATGCGTTTTTGTGTTTCCAACGACGCTCAGATGGCGACTTGGTTGCCGGCGGAGTTAAAGTGCTGGGAAGCGCCCAACGACGGTTAAAACACTCATTGTTACAACATGGAAGTTTGTTGTTGAGCCAATCAGAGTTCGCGCCAGAACTGCCGGGGCTGTTGGAAGTTAGCGGTAAACAGATCCAGCTCGATGAGTTTTGTCGTCGGATATCAAAAGCGTTGGGGGATGCGCTCGGATTCAAATTCTCACCAAGTGTCCTAGACAAAACTGAATTCGCTCTGGCCAAAGATTTGGAGGTGGCGACATTTGGGGCAGTTACTTGGACGCAAAAACGGTAACAGCAACTAGCTTGCAAGAAAGTAAAACCGCGGTGATTGTGACTTATCCTAATATTCGCACCACATTCCTTCAGAAACAATCTTAATCGACAAACAAACCCTGTATTGCTGGGAAAGACTGCTCAGCTGATGACAATGCGTTGCGTTTTGACAACGCGTTGCGTTTTGACAACACTATTTTCATACAAAGATTGCTAAGTTTCCGATCTCTATCATTAAAACATGATATGGTAGTGTAGACATAATGACTTGGCTGGAGCATCGATACGGGTGCCAGGCTGAACTCCTTTTATTGTGAGGAGCATTACAGCGAAGAATTAAGTTATCGAGAAAAATTGATGTATTCCGTGTGTTTGATTTTTGGTGCGCCGTTAAGCACCTAGAATAAAGCGGTATTTGTCTTTTTCATTACGATTTGACACAGAAAATCACCAAGCCATAATCCAATGCGACAGTTGTCGCCGATGATAAGAGTACTGAATATTGATATAGTAGTCTAAATCATGACTACTAAAATAATAGGCCGTTAAATGCAAGTAATTCTAAAAGTTATTGGTGGAAAAAACGATGGTCGGCAGATCAAGATCGCCGTTCCAAGGTTTATTATTGGGCGTGGTGAAACTGCTCATTTGCGTCCATCAAGTGACTTAGTGAGCCGCGAGCACTGTGAGATTGTGATTGGAGACGGCGTGGTCCACATCAGTGACTTAAAAAGTCGCAACGGAACCTATGTGAATGGGCTGAAGCTCGATGGGCGTCACAAAGTCAATTCAGGGGACACGTTGCGAGTTGGTCGGATGCAATTTGAAGTCATCGTCGATCACGCTCTCGCTGGTGCGAAGAAGCCCAAGGTAAAAGGCGTTGTCGAGGCGGCAACTCGAACCGCCAAAACTAAGAAAAAAATGTCGCTTGAAGAGAGTATTTCCGATTGGCTAATGGATGATGACTACGATCCCGATACTGGCGAGCGCGATCAAATCGCTTCCGCTGAGACATTGCAGTTAGATATCGGTGATACGTCGGTGTTTGGCAAAGACAAAGCATGGCGTGATGAACAACGACGCAAAGAGTCTGAGGAGAACGAAGCCAAAGAATCGGATAGTTCAAAAGGCAAGTCGAAGTTCAAGAAACTGCCTAAAGTGGAGGATGCTGTTCACGATAGTTCAACTTCTGCTGCAGACGACGTGCTAAAAAGATTCTTTAAGCGGCGATAGTTAGTCGTTGGTGTTACCTACAGGAAATTAGCTGTGCAGTTGGTATAATTGTGCCGATAGTTGAAGCTGAACTGCGAAATAACAAGCAATTGTTACGACAGTGTTTTTTACGGAATTTTTTTCCAGCTGAAACTTTGACTTGTCGATCTGGGTATAGCCCTCGACTAGCTGCCTGCTGAATTAAGGAACTCCCATTGGCTGAAGAATTATCCATTATTGTTGGTCGCTGTTTAGACGGACATGAACCCGCTTTCAGCGATTTGATTCAGCGTTTTCGTGGCCGAGTCTATGGACTGTGCTTCCGTATGCTCAGGCAACGCGAAGACGCCGAAGATGCGACGCAAGAAACATTTTTGCGAGTCGCGAGAAATCTTCACCGCTGGGATCCAACACGGGCCTTTGAACCGTGGCTGTTGACCATCGCTGGCAATCGATGCCGGACTCGATTGGCAAAACGCACTCGGCGGCCAACAGAGATCTCGTTGGAGCATCCAGTTGAAGACGGCTCCGTACAGACAAGGCAGGCCCAGTTGCTGGCTGAAGAACTTGAGTTAGCGCTGCAAGGAATTAGAACTGACTACCGGCGCGCGTTCGAATTATTTCATACATCGCAGCTTGAGTATCAACAGATCGCGGAACAGCTTGATGTCCCGTTAGGAACCGTCAAGACTTGGGTTCATCGAGCCCGCCAGGAGATTCTTCAGAAACTCGCCAAGCGAGAGGTCGTTTCGACAACTGGTAGATCGTAGCTAGCAGCTGATTGTTTTCAATTGTATCCGTTCCAGTTCAATGTAATAAAAAAACCACAAGCATGCCTGCCTTCAATAAAAACTTGAATTTTGATTTTCTCCTCGATGCTGATCCAGTGGACGATCAGCATCATTGCGACACCGATGAGTCGGTTAGTTGCAAAGGGTTCGAGTTACGAATCAATAACTTGTTAGACAAACGGGCTAGATTGTCTAGCGATCATTCGTTGCAGGAGCACGCAGAGGATTGTTCGAACTGCTGGCAAGTTTTGCAGCAGTACCAACAGCTTGAGCTATTGTTGGGTGGGGAGCGGCAGGTACCAAATGATGCTGACAAGGTGTGCCTTCGCGATGATCTAACTGAAGTCACTAGAACCGTTGACTCGTTGCTTCGAGTGAATCGAAAGAGAGCGTTTGGTTGGGGAAATTTGTCATTGAGGGTTATGGCGATGTTGGCCGGTCTCTTGTTTATTGGGCTGTATTTCAACGATGCCACAGATGTCGAATCTGTTCCCGATGTTGCAACCACAAAGACCTCACAAGTTCTTTCAGCGGGCCATTTAATGGCTTCACTGGTGGGCAACAATCCGAACGAAAACTTGCCTTGGGCATCGAATTTTTCCGTACAACAGCTAAGAGAACTAATTGATTCTGGAAGTGAGTTGCTGGCAGCAAGCGAGGAACAAGTTTCAGTCATCCGAGGCTTGTCGGACGTTAAATTTGATTTGAGAGATATAGAGTCTCACCTTGAATCGCAGCTCGAATCACTGCAGCCGGTACTGTCCTACTCAGGGCGAATTCCCGCATTCAGTCCGATGCAAGGCACCGTTTGTTTTACACTCGGCTGGTTAAAAAAAGGCAAAACAAACTTACAACCAACCTCGAGTGATTCAATGAGTGAAGTTGGTATGAACCGTTTGGTTTTGAAAAACCTAGTTTAGATCGTTCATGGTTGCCTCGTATAACTGCTTCCGATGTTGCTAGCATTGCTTGAGCCGCCAAGTTAGATGCGATTCTGCTGGCTGGACTTGTGATATAATTTCAATTTCGCTAACGTCCGCAGGTATTCCGGACAAAATCAACTTTGTTTCGGAAATTTGTTAAAGCGCCTAACGATTGAAACTTGGGATACGTCATGGATCGACGTCAACTCACTGCCTCCATTTGTTTGATTGTCGTCGGCTGCGCGATCATCTGCCAGAGCGGATGTAAATTACAGGCTGATCGACTAAATTCAATTGGTCGTCAAGCATTTGAACAAGGCCAGTATGCCGTTGCAATTAACGAGTTTCAACAGGCTTTGAAAACGAATCCGAACAGCGCTGATGCTTACTACAACTTGGCAGCTAGTTATGGAGCCCTCGGCAAACAAACCAAAAACAAGCAATGGATTACTCAAGCGGAGCAATTGTACCGGCAATCGATTACGCTCAACGACCAGCACGTGGACGCGCATCGCGGGTTGGCTGGATTACTGATTGAATCGGGGCAAGAACAATACGCGTTTGATCTTATCAATCAATGGAAGCAACGCTATCCAAGCAGTAACGCTCCCTTGGTCGAACTTGCTAGGCTGTATCAGGAGTATGGCGATACCCGTCGGGCAACCGATTTACTGGCTGACTCTTTGCGTATAAATCCTAGTGATGTTCGGTCGTTGATCGCGATGGGGCACATCCGTGAGACAACTGGCCAAACACACCTAGCAATTGATAACTATCTCAGAGCCCTGCAAGTTGATGGAAACCAACAAGGTTTGGTACAGCGCGTGGCTTCATTACAAAGTCGCGTCGCAGCTTTGCCCGTTCCAGCTGGTTTACAACAAACGCCTAACCCAAGGCAACCAGTGCGATACGGTGCAGTCGAGCCTTTTCGGCGTTGATCCGACCCTTTCTCGCAATGGTCGGACTCGATAGGTGACATATCTTTCGATATTCTTCGACGACAGGTTGAAGAATGTTCTAAACCGCGTCCGCATGACCGGATTCTTTTGCTTAACCCGATCTCTAGACACCTATCGGTAAGGATTTGGTTTTACCGAGTTCAAACGGTGATCGCCTAGGTTTACTTTGATTAGAATGAAGGTTCGTTTGCGAACTGTCCTTCGTTTTTTGAGCTCCGCACCGTTAATGAATTTTGTCGTCGGTTTCGTCATTCTATTCTGTCTCTTCTGCAACGAATACTCAGTTGTAGGAGGATCGGACCATTTGCGAGCCCGTGTCGCTGGCATTGCGGCGCTGACTTTCTTGGTGCCATCACTGGCGCTGTTGCAAACGTTTTGGGTCAACCGAAGCCGGAAACTGCAAGAAGTAGATGCTGAGCACTGGGAACGAATTTGCCGCCGAATCAACTCGTGCCATACCGCGGTTTGGCTAGCTGCATCGATCGCGACGATCTATGCCTTTCGTTGGCATGATGTTGTCCGCGATGAGTGGAGTTTGGATCGGTTTGTACTGGTAGATGAAATTGTAATTTTGACACCAGTGTTGCTGTCGTTGCTGGCTTCTTGGGCTGTGTTTTTCGACTTGAAGCCTAAGGAACATCCTCAGAGCCAACCAGGAAGGCTACCGACTGAAGCTCGTGCCGACGTAGAAACGGTCGCAATTTTTCAGAAAAAAGAAAGTTGGCAAGCTTGGCTGTTTTCAGAAGAACGACGAGAGTTTGTTTCGATACGATTTCGATTGTACGTATTAGTTTTAATGGTGCCATTGTTGTTAGCAGTCGCGATCAACGATCTAATCCCCAACATTTTTCAGTTTGGCCCTGGTGGCGCGGCAATATTGATTTTTGTTGGCGGACTGACTGTACTTGCGATGCTTCCAACACTGGCGGGTCTACCGTGGAAACTGACTACTCCCAACAAAGATGTGACGAAATTAGTTCGCGAAGAACTAGACCAATTAAAGTTGTCAAACCTACGAGTACGATCGTGGGACACTGGAAATCAAATCGTCAATGCGGCTGCAGTGGGAATGCTTCCTTGGTTTCGACAGTTGTGGATTAGCGACCGTTTGATTAGTTTGTTTCCCGATCCGGAACTGAAAGCGATCGTCCGTCATGAGGTGGCTCATCTACAACTCGGACACGCCGCAATTCGAAGTGGGTTGTTACTATTGCCGGCGACGGTTGTGAGTATTGTGGGGTGGCTACGCTGGGGCGATCCAACTGCCGTTGGCGCGATTGCGAATTGCGTCGGCGCGTCGGTATTCGAAGTCACGCTGGTATTGTCAATATTGTATTTCGCCTACGCCATGGTGACTCTGCGGACCAGTTCACACGCGTCGGAGTACGAGGCAGATTTGGTTGCTTGTTGCAAACTGGTCGATGAACAGGGAAAAACAAGTATTCGAGTTTGCCAGCAACGGTGGGACGAGATGCAGAGTGCAATTGAACGATTGGCAGCTTGCATGCCGTCCCAGGTGGATAAGAAGTCGATACTACATCCGAGCTTGCGAGAGCGTATGAAGGCCTTGCGGCAGCTAAGATTTCGAGCCAGAACTCGTACTCCAAAGCAATTAATCGCAAGCAATCGTCGATGGCTACTCGGAACCGCAACCGGGCTTGCGAGCATGATCGCGTGTGCAATATGGGCTCTGTAAGTTAGCTAATTGCCGGATAACCGTTACAAATTAGGGATCTTTTGGCAACAATTTGGTAATTTGTTGCGTTTAAGCATCATTTGCGACGTAGGGTAGGTTATCGCAACTAACAGTATGCGGGCAAACCTCTTTTATCAACACATATTCAACGTATATCGCGAACTGGCTCCCCGTCATGACTTCAAACCAACTTACAACTCAACTTTCTCAAGCGCTGCAGTTCCACCCGCACCTTAAGCAAACCAGCGTCCAAGTTCAGAGCCATCGGGGTAACGTTGTGCTCACAGGCACGGTTGGTTCGTATTATGAAAAGCAGCTTGCTCAAGAGACACTGCGAGGCATGACTGGCATTGCGTCGATCGACAATTCGTTGGAAGTAAATTGGCGTTAAATCGCCGAGTCTGTTTGCCGGTCAAGTCCGTTTACCGGAAGGCTATTTCTGCCATCCTAAGAACTTGTTTTCCTACGGCTCCTCGCCTCTTGCAGTGCTGGTACACGCGCATTGCCCAGCCGAAAGCGTTACCAAACGCAAAAAAGCGAGAGACGGCTTTTAGACCAACACTCGCTTAAATTCGTTTTCAATTTGATTTAGACTTTATTTCAATTGGTTTAGGTCAACCAATCGGGAAGCTCTTTGATAGCTGGTAGCTGAATCAACTCCGCCGATAAAATCGCTTCATTTTTAGTGATCTTTTCGAGGACACCGTCAGTCGTAGTGCTGTCGATGTTCAGGACACCGATCGCTCGCCCGCCACTTTTGTCACCGTTGCGGCCAACGGCCATCTGGGCAATATTAACGCCTTCTTCGCCCAGTAAATTACCGACGTAGCCGATGATGCCTGGAATATCTGAATGATCGAACACCATTAAGTTACCGTCCATGAAGGTTTCGGTTTGGTAATCGTCTAATTTCACCAGTCGCGGCATGTTTTTTCCGAATAGCGTACCTGTCGCAGAACGCTTGAGGCCGTCACCACTAACCGTAGCCGAAATCATACTGCTAAATACGGAATGGTCTGGGTTTGCGGTGCGAACGATTTCGATACCACGTTCACGACAGAGCATTTCCGAATTGACAATATTTGCTTCGTTAAAGATGTGCCCAATCAGGCCAGCACAAAAAGCCGACACCAACGGTCGTGAGTCGATTTCTGCTAATTCACCCTGAAATTCTAGTTGGCAATGATCAATCGCTCCACCATGCCATTGAGCCAGCAGTAGCCCAAGGCGGTATGCTACGTCTAGGTGGTGACGTAAGGCGTTAAGAGTTTTGGGGTCCAACGAAACGGTGTTCACTGCCGATCGGATTTCGCCGGTTGATAGATAGTTAATTAATAGATCGACCGCTTCGATGGCTACCTCGACCTGTGCCTCATCGGTGTTAGCTCCTAGGTGCGGTGTACACAAAACATTGTCCATGTGGAACAATGGGTTATCAGTGCAAGGTTCCTCTGGGTAAACATCCAAAGCAACACCACCCAAGTGTCCCGACTTAAGACCCTCGATTAGGGCCTCGTTATCGTAAATACCGCCACGAGCGCAGTTAATCAACCGAACACCTGGCTTAAGTAATTTCACTTCGTCATGGCTGATCAAGTTGGTTGTTTCAGGAGTCAGTGGAGTATGCACGGTCAGGTAGTCGACCTCCGGCAGCAGGTCTTTAACTTGTTCGACTTTCTCGATACCTAACTCTTTTGCTCGTTCACCTGTTAAAAACGGGTCAAAGCCGACGATCTTCATACCAAAAGCTTTCGCACGAGCCGCAACGCCTTGACCGATTCGACCAAGGCCAATGACGCCCAGCGTTTTTCCTGACACCTGTGAGCCTTGGAATTTTTTACGATCCCAGCAACCGGCTTTTAGACTTTCCATCGCCGGCGCGATGTTTCGAGACAGGCCCAACAACAATGCTATTGCGTGTTCGGCGGTACTGACCGTGTTTCCAGCTGGCGTATTCATGACCACGATGCCCAAACGAGTCGAAGCGGGCTTGTCGATATTGTCAGTGCCCACACCTGCTCTTACGATCGCCTTGAGCGTGCTATTTCCTTCAAGCGATTCGGCGGTGATTTGGACGCCACTACGGCAAACAGCACCATCGTAATTCGCTAGTTCGAATTTTAATTCTTCGTCTTTGAGGCCGGTTTTGATGTCAAATTCGATATTTTTGGCGGCCCTGAGTTTTGCAAGGCCCTCTTCGGCGATATTGTCTAGCACAATGACTCGTGCGACTTTTGTTGTTTGATTCATTTTTTGTAGCTGATAGAAAACGCGCAAAGGCAAAATAGTGGTTGATCAATTCGTTTCATGATCACAAGTGAAATCCGAAGTCAACCGTTGTTCGCCATGAAGTCCGTCATAAACTGGCTGAGCATTTGCACGCCCTCCATTGGCATCGCATTGTAAATCGAAGCCCGAATTCCGCCCAAACTGCGGTGGCCTTTCAAAGTAGTCATACCGGCTTGAGCTGCTTCTGCTAAAAACTTGGCTTCCAGTTCTGGAGTGGCAAGCATAAAGACGACGTTCATATCTGAGCGACAATCCTTGGCCGCGTGGCCACGGTAGTATCCGCCACTGCCATCAATCAAGTCATACAACAATTTCGCTTTCGCTTGGTTGAACTGACCAACTTTCTCAAGATCACCGAACTCGTCTTCCAACCATTTGCATACCAAGCCGGTCACATAGATCGCAAATGATGGTGGTGTGTTGAATCTTGATCCACCTTTAGAGTGGACGGCGTAGTTCAAGTAACTCGGCAAACGTTCGTCGCAACGTTCGAGGAGTTTCTTTTCGAGAACGACAACAGTCACTCCAGCAATGCCCGCGTTCTTTTGAGCACAAGCATAAATCATTCCGTAGTCAGAAATATTCAGTGGACGAGACATGAAATCCGAAGATTGGTCAGAGATAATCGGTGAACCGTTCGTGTTGGGCAATTGTTTGAACTGGACGCCTTGAATGGTCTCATTGGACGTCAAATGGCAGTAAGCGGCACCATCGGTGAGCGACAGTTGATCTTGAGATGGCACGGACGAGAAACCTTGGTCGGTTCCGTTGTAGGCTTCGTTCAGGTTACCGAACCGATGCACTTCGGCTGCACTTTTTTTGCCCCAAGAACCATTAACGATGTAGTCAGCGGTTTGCGACTTGTCAGTCAAAAAATTACTGGCAATCATTACGTTTTGAAGTGCCGATCCGCCTTGAAGATATAAAATTTCATGCGTGTCAGGTAAATTCAGCAGGCGACTAAGCCGAGCGGTCGCGTCTTCGATGATTGCATCGAAGTCTTTACTTCGGTGGCTGATTTCTAAAACACTTGCACCAACACCTGGCAACGAAAACATCTCGTCTCGGATTTGTTGCAAAACCGGAAGCGGAAGAACCGCCGGGCCTGCCGAAAAGTTAAAAACACGAGTAGGCATAGCGTTAGACATGTCGTTTGTTTCTCTGTTACATCTTAAATTGGGAACCGATCGAAGGCGACAATCTGCAGATAGTCTTTAACTCCGATTCATTGACCCAACAGTGTAAATCTATGCCTGAAGGCTGGGTAGACCGGATGGAAACTTAGCGCGAACTCTTGGCAAAATGCTGCTGATTCTTGACGTGGCTTACTTCAAATAATGCGGATTCACTCGACCGCTTTCAATGACATTGAGGCCTTATCGTGAATCACGTGGACGGTAGGCCTGTCTAATGGTGGCGGAAACGCAACTATTACCTGCTAACGCTTGTCTTAGCCTAGGATCTCAGCGATCGACACGAATTACGATCTGTAACTAACGTTTGAAATGACCCCGTTTCGCTGGCCGCTGGTCACTAAATCTATTTGCCTATAATGAAACCGCCGATAAAGCCGACCAGAATTCCAATTGAGAGACAGATCACGGCAGTGACCAGCAAGGCGGGCATCGAAAACAAAACCGGATCTTTAAGACGTTTCGCCGATTTGAACTGCTCGACCACCGAGATCGGTGGTGGCTTTGATCCTGAGTGCGAGATTGTCCCGGATCCAGTTGTACGATCTTGTAGACTCGTTTGCGAGGCATCGGTCAAGTCGTTCATCGCCATTTCGGTGACCTCATCATTGGGGTCAGTGTCATGCGCGTCTGGCGAATCCAACGGCACTGATGCCCAACGAAGACGTTCATCGAAGCCATCGTGCAACAACGGACTATCGTCATCAGCCCATGGCGCCAAACGTTCGGCAACTTCATTGGCAGTCTGAATCCTTTCTTTAGGATCCTTTTCCATCATGTCACCAATGAGATCCACAAAGTCATCGCTTACCTCTTCGTTGAAGCGGCGCGGATGCCAAGGCGTTTCTTCTAGGTGTCGGCGAGCTTTACTTTTGGGCGTGCCACCTGGGAATGGTACTTTGCCCGTCACGGCATAGTACAACGTACAGCCGAGCGAATAGATGTCACACACGTGAGTAATACTATTGGGTGTGCGAATTTGTTCGGGGGACAGATAATCAGCGGTGCCGACAATCTTTCCTGCTCGCGGGTCCGTGTTGTCGTTCAGATAGAATGCCAACCCCAAGTCAGATAACTTTGCTACACCGTCGTTGGTAACTAGAATGTTTCCCGGTTTAATGTCACGGTGAATTAGCCCGCGATCGTGAGCATGGCTTAAACCCTCGGCGGCCTGTTTTACGACATTGGCTGCTTGCTGCACCGACAGCTTTCCTTTTGTGCGAACCAACCTTCTCAAATCGGTACCAGGAACGTATTCAACGACTAAATAATGAACGTTGCCGTCTTCACCAGCATCAAATGCTCGGACCAAGTTCGGGTGGTCAAGTTTTGCTTGAGCGCGAATTTCTCGGCGAAAACTCTCAATTGCTTCAGCAGTAGATTTGTGCCGCGGTAAAACCTTAACGGCAGACTCACGACCCAGCATCTCGTGAACCGCTTTAAAAACTTGCCCCATGCCACCTTGGCCGATCCAACCGGTAATAATGTATGGCCCTAGATTCAACTTCCAACGGCCGGTCATCAGCTGGTCCGCTTGGTACGTCGACAGAATCTTCATCTCGACCAATTGTGTCGCCAGCGCTCGATCACCAATTTCGGTCGCGATCCGAGGGTCACCACCGCGCGACTTAACGATCATATTAATCGCATCACTCACCTGTTCTTCGGTGATTAACTTGCTTTTAATCGCAGTCGCTTGAAAATTATGCCGGGGGCTCATGGACGCTTCTAGTGGTTTTGGTAAAAAACAGGCAAGTATGAAAAAGTTGCTTCGAAAGCGTAGGTGATCCTTGGGTTGGTTTTAATTATCTCGTAAAAATGATTCAATTTTTTTCAAATTTACGGTGGGCCAATATCCGGGAGGATCGACCTTCACCGATTGTACGGTTTTTTTGGTCGGATGTAAAAAGGATAAGCTACGGCAGTGCAAAGCAATCCCCATAGGGAATCGCTCCTGGCTGCCATACTTTCGGTCCCCCAAAATAGGAAATCCCGCATTTTCCAGCTGAACACGGATCTGATGCTTGCGTCCGGTCTGCAGATCCACGTCTAACACTTGTAGTTGGCTATTTTCCACGATCGTTTGATAACTCAACACCGCGCTCTTTTCATTGGCGACCGGCGCAGCGTTTTCTGGCACAACTTGCATGCGATGCAAGCTCTCGTTTTTAACCAGTCGATCCAACAGCGTCGCTTCCGTCGGAACTAGCCCCGCTGGAATCAAAGCCAGATAGCGTTTTTCGATGGTCCCTCTGCGAATTTGATCTGACAGTCGTGCGGCGGCTTTGGAGGTGCGAGCCAACACAATCGCTCCAGTGGTGTGAGCGTCTAAACGGCTGACAACGCCGACGTAGACGTTGCCCGGTTTGTTGTATTTAATTTTCAGATACTGGGAAGCTCGACGATGCAGGCTGTCCTCATCAGCTTTGACTCCCATTGTCGGCAATAATGCAGGTTTGTTGACTATCAGTAAGTGATTGTCTTCGAAAAGCACTTCGAGCTGGTTGTCGCCGTTAGAATTCATAGAATGTTATTGTTTTCCAAAGCCTGCTTTGACCTTTTTTAGATTGGATGTGCCCGTTGTCACCCGGCCATAGTTTAGAAGCTAAATTGATTCTTGCCAGTCAGTCTCCGCGTCGACGGCAGTTGTTGTCCGACGCAGGATACGATTTTTCCGTCGTAGCCCCAAGTGATGCGATTGAACGCGGCATCTGCAGCAACTGTTCTCCCGAAGACACCGTACTCGAAGGGGCATTCTTGAAAGCTCGCGCGATCGCTAGCCAAACATCGCATGGCTTAGTCTTGGCAGCGGACACCGTTGCCGAGTGCCGAGGAGAAGTTCTAGGCAAACCAACTGATCGCGACCACGCCGAGCGAATGCTACGACTAATGAGCGGTAAAACTCATCGGGTGCTGACTGGAGTTTGCTTATGGAACTGCCCCGACAACCGCCGCGTTTGTTTTCTTGAGCAAACGGTACTGCGAATGGACGAACTATCCAATGAGCAACTGACAGACATCTTGGACTCTGACAGCTGGGTCGGAAAGGCAGGCGGATTTGGCTACCAAGATGGACTCGACTGGCTGCACGTTGAATCGGGTTTGGAGTCGAACGTCGTGGGACTGCCAGTGGAAAAACTGGCTGGCTGGATCGATAGCTTTAAGGGCCAAGCTTGAATGCTTGACCTGCTTGAAAACGATTCGGAAAGTTGACCAAACAGCTCGACCTTTGGTACACGAGCTAGTCTGATGACATAATCTGTTGCTCGGCCCACGGTTTGAGCTGCTCACGAAAAATCTTTGAGTTATGACGAATGTCTACTGGTAGCTTTTTCCTCAACAGAACATGTTCGATCGACGAAGTTTTTGAATGAGCGGCCAGTTGCTGTTTTATTTCGTCAATTAGCGCCCGAGAATCGACCGGATTGACGGGCCAAGCGTCTGCGAGTGGTTCGACGATCATCACGGGAGTTTCGTTACCGGCTTCTCCCACGCCGACTAAGGCGCTTCGATAGATTTTTGAATTCACGTTGCTGATCGCTTCGCATGGAATCGTGAACATCGTTCCCTGTGCCGTGCGGACACGATGACCTTTGCGACCGCAAAACCAGAACCGATCGTCAGCGTCTAGATAGCCGACATCGCCCATACGGTGCCAAAAAGAATCGCCATCGATAATTTTATGCTGCGCGTTGGCTTCGGTACGAGTCACGTATTGGTCAGTTACCACAGGACCTTTCACGATTAATTCGCCAATCTCTCCGGCACCGACCGGGGCAACAAGATCGATCTGTTCAATCGGTTCATCAGAGATTTCGATCACGCGCCATTGGATCTGGCTAAATTTATGACCGACGCAAGTTCCAAAGCCATCGTTAGTCCTAGCGGCTGTTTCGCCGATCACAACCGAAGCAGCATTGCAAGCAACCGGCAATGCTTCGGTTGCGCCGTATGGCGTATAGACGTCTCCGTCGTCCGAGATCACCAGTTTGACTCGGCGGAGCACGTCCGGTGGAACGGGGGCACCAGCGGTGAACACACTTTTAATCTTCGGCAACGTGACGTTATGGGCAACGCAATAATTCGACACGGTATTCCATAGCGCTGGTGAACCAAACGATTGCGTCGCCGAAAATTGTTCCGCAGCGTCAATCAAATTAGGCGGATAGATTTCAGCCGGCTTGGTTGCATCCATCGCGGGAAAAACAGTCGTTGTTCCCATCGCGGTGTTGAACAAAGCAAATAATGGGAAACCCGAAACATCAACCGCTCCAGGACGGAGCGAAAAATAGTCACGAATTTGCTGCGCTTGTTCAATAAAATTACGATGCCGGTAAAGAACACCTTTGGGCGGTCCGGTACTACCAGTGGTGAAAATAATGGCCGCAGGCGACTCGCGATCACAATCGTTGGCATCGATGATCGCTTCAGGGCGTGGCAAATCAGCGTCTTGTAATTGGTCGGTGCGTTTACAGCCCGGAAACCACCCATCGGTAGATAAGTTAATCCGGCAAGTATTTAGTTTCTTCCGAAAAACCAATCGAGCTAGGTGTGCCTTACGGATGCCGACCATCGCCGTTGGTTTAGCCGCAGCCAGACAACCAATCATGTTCTTCCGCCCCATCCCTGGGTCGATCAAAATACTAACCGCATTGGTCTTGTAGAGTGCAAACACGTGAGCAACAAAATCAATGCCTGGAGGCACCATTAGAGCAACTCTCATACCCGGTGTTACGCCTGCTTGGCAAAGTTTGACGGCAATCCGATTCGCGCGTTTTTCTAATTGCGAAAAAGTAATTCGGTCATAAGCTAACTTTTGTCCGGGACGCACCTTTAGTTTGGTTGGCCGAGCTGAACTTGGGCAGGCGACGGCAATTTGATCCGGTAGACGACAGGCGGTTTCCGTCAAAGCTTGCCCGATGTTTTCAAGATGGTCCAAACGCCAAGGCGCGACTGAAACATCAGGTGTTTTTTTCGAATTCACAAGATTTGAATTTAAGATTGGGCATGTTGTAGGGTTACCTAAAACGACTGAATGTCGTAAATTATTGGTTGGTATATGGTCCGGTTAGTTTCATCGCTATCTCGTCTTTCCAATGAAAGTTACATCATCCTACCATACATACATCCCTTCTCGTAACTCGTATGACACGCGAACACAAAACGTGTAAAGTTATTGGTTGGTTTATTATTGACTATCGATTTCGGTTGTGGAGCTCAACAAGTGGATATTGACGCCTATCATCTTTGCCCTTGTCAGAGTGGTAACAAAATCAAGTTCTGTTGTGGCAAAGACGTCATCAACGACCTTAATGAGATTCTCAAGAAAAGCAGCAGTGGCCAAGTGCAAGCCGCACTTGATCAGCTTGAACGAACCGCTGAAAAAAACGGTGCCAGAGACTGCTTACTGGTGATTAAAACTCATATTTTGATTTCTGCCAACGACATCGAAGCAGCCAAAACCGTCAACGCCCAATTCCGTGAACAATCACCAAACCATTCGATGGGCTTGCAACACTTGGCCGTGATTGACCTATCTGAAGGCCGCTTAGACGACGCAATCAATTCCTTGCAAGATGCGATGGACGTCATTAAAGGCGCTGAAGTTCCGGTCGCTACTAGTAATGCCTTTAAAGTCGTTGCAGCGGCTTTGGTTGAGCATGGTTTCGTGTTCGCTGGCTTGGCTCACTTGCAATTTGCCAGCCGACTGCGTGGCGACGAAGATCGGGAAATTTCTGAGATGTATATGGGGCTGCTCCAAGAGTGGTCGTTCTTTTCCTTTCTGTTTCAATCGGAGTTTCTTGAACAAGCTCCAGAATCGGTCGAGTGGGAAAAGCTCTATTCCAATGCCGAACGAGCAATCGCGCGAGGACAATTCCGCCGCGCATTGCAGTATCTGACCAAAGCAGACAATGACTTCGCCGCTCACCCGACGGTCCTGCACGCACTGGCGGTGGTCAAAACAATGCTCGCCCATTCAGATGCCGCTGATGCTTGGCGGGCTTACGCAAACTGGCCGGACTTGAACAGCGCGTATGCGGCCGAGGCGTTGGCCTTTGCCTACGTTCAAGACAGTTCTTGGGCGGTCACAGACCCAATTATGATGTTGCGTTACGAATTGGAAGACATCGATTCCGTTTCTGAAAAATTGATCACGAGTAAAATTTTTGAGCCAGTAAAAACACCTAAGCAAACGCCCGACGGCACACCTCCGCCGCGGCATGGGTTTGCCGTATTAAATAAACCGGTGTCGAAAAAATCAGAATCGTTGTCGTTGGACGACATCGCGCTGCGGGTTTGCAATGCTGAAATTTACGGCAAACAAACCGATCGCCCAGCTCGCATGGACCTTTGGGTTAGCACCAGCCGCGTTGACGAAGTGAAGGCACTACTGGACCAAATTGATATCGAACTCGGCGAGATGGTTTCGGAAGTTGTTCACGAAGCCAGCGTTGCTCAAGATGTTTTGTTGTTAACACAGGCATTGTTACCGGTTGACCTCGAACCATCCAAAGCGGATCAACTGCTGATGGAACATCGCCGTCAGTGTTTCTTGAACGAAGTGCTGAATTTGCAGCTCGACCAAAACCACACGTTGTCAATTCGCGATGCGGCCAAGCAACCAGAACTAAGAAATTTGGTTTACGCACGATTGTTGATTTTAGTTTCCAATTCAAAGTCGCGATTTGCTCCAAGAGGCGTCTTCAAGGAAATGCTAGAGAAACTGGGTTTGCCGCCGCTTGGGCCCGTAAAACCAGACGAATTCGCCGCCATGACGTCGCCACTGCGAAGTCGCGCTGTGGATCTAAGCTTAGCCAGTTTAGAAAATCTACAACTGCTAGAGAGTGCGGGAATGAACTGCAACGATGCGAATATGGTGGCTTGTGCGATTACCGAATATCTTAATCGAGAGGACCGAGACAAGAGCTTGGACGCCGCGAAGTTGAGAACATTGTCTAAGTGCGGAAATGGCCTCAATGAAACCTTGGGATTGATCTTGCGAGCTAAACAAGCAGCCGATGAGGCTGGCAACCGGCGTGAAGCTGGATTTGCCTTGTGCCATGAATTCGAATTGCGACTGGAATTGCGGAACGTCGATCGGGCTCGGAATATCGTGCAAGAAGTCGCCGCTTATTCAGATGACGAAGAAGTCAAATTTGAATTCACACGAATCCTATCCGAACGCGGATTGCTGGACCAAACGACACCGCTTGATAAAATAGCTGGAGCACCACCTGCAAAAGCGGCTCAAACCACCAAGCCCAAACTGATTTTACCCAATTAACAGCTGGACAATGATCATAGCAGGACTCGCTCGAGCTCGGTTTTTTAACTACCGATTCTAACTCAGACGAATCTGTTAATTCAAAAATCTACTCATCCAGACTTCGAACGGGCCCAACTAAACTAGAATTCTAACTAAACGCAGTACAAGCCTCAGAGAAGCAAGTTGCCAAAATATATTGTTCGATACGGGTTAATGCGAAGCATCGGGGTGCTGACCTCGCGCAATGACCAATCGTATCGGCGGGGCAATGAAGTGGTCGTCCGATCCGATCGCGGGGTTGAAGTCGGCCAAGTGCTCTGCGAAGCGACCGACGATGCGTTAACACATCTGGATCAACCGCCAACGGGTTCCATCTTGCGAATGGTCTCCAGTGACGATGCCAGCAATATAAACTCCATCGACGCTGATCGTTTCAACAAAATCGAAACCTGCAAACAAGAGATTTCTAAGCTAGGCTTGGCGATGAAGTTGATCGACGTCGAAACTTTGCTTGGTGGCGAGCGAATTGTGGTGTTTTATGTTGCCGACGATCGAGTGGACTTTCGACAGCTTGTTAAAGTGCTTGCGAGTGAATTTAAAACGCGAATCGAAATGCGACAGGTTGGCGTCCGAGACGAAGCAAAACTACTGGCGGACTATGGCGATTGTGGCAAGCCTGTGTGCTGCAACAACCATTTAGTTACAATGCCGCCAGTGTCCATGAAAATGGCTAAACTGCAAAAAGCGACTTTAGACCCAACAAAAATTTCAGGACGATGTGGACGCCTGAAGTGCTGTCTTCGATACGAGTTTGATACGTATGAAGAAATACATAAACAGCTACCAAAGGTCGGAGCGCACATTGTTACCGCCAATGGTCGAGCAAAAGTTTTAAACCAACAGATCATTGCTGAGCAACTTTTGATTGAAATGGAAGACCATCGGCGAATGGTGATTGATGCCAGCGAAGTCCTCTCCGTAATCAAGAGTCAAGTTGGTGGTAGCAAAAAGAAAAAAGCAAAAAAACCGCCCAAGGCGACTCAAAAGGGTTCAGATTCGTCAACTAGCGAAACCAAGCTAGCCCCACAAAAACCGACAAAATCTACTCGTAGCCAAAAGCCTAAGAAGCGAAACGGACAATCTTGAAAACGGGAATAACCGGGCTTGGACTCAATTTGCGATTGGTCTAAAACCGTTTCAGGTTAAAATGAGTTATCGCATTCTTGGACTTATGAGAACATCGGTTTTTCCAAGTCGTTATTTGAGACTAGGTTTGCGTCCCTCCAATTAAAAATCGCCGGTCGCCGTTCGGTCGCCCGGCGAAATACTATGAGATCGAGTATAAGCAAATGCATGACGAGATTGCGATGTTCGAAATTGTCGAAAACGATTCACGATATCCGATGGAGGCTTATCAGTTTGTTCGCGAGGCATTGGTTTATGCTTCAGACAACATGCAGTTGCAACTGCAAGAATTCGAACGTTTTACTGAAGATGATGGACCAGTAGTCGAACGACATTTCACTGGTCAACAACTCTGCGAAGCCATTCGGCGATACGCGATCAACCAGTTCGGCTACATGGCCAAAGTAGTTTTACGCAACTGGAACATCGATTCGACCAGTTGTTTTGGTGACCTTGTGTACAACATGATCGAAGCTGAAATGATGAAAAAGTCAGAAAACGATCAACGCAAAGATTTCAACGACGTGTATGAGTTTGACGACGTTTTTGAAACAGACCTCGAAATCAACGCCTCCGCTGCGAACCTATAGTTCAATTCGTCGATTTTGCACTCGTTACCGTCGACATCGTCCGGTGACATAAGCGAAGTTAATTTCATTCCGATTTCACCAACAAAACATCTGCCCCTACGATCGGGAACCACTTGTTTTGAACCCCAGTGATCGCGTCAGAATGCCTCACAAACAATCCGCATCAACCGCTGACTCCGCTAGCGAAACCGAAGCATCCGCAAGAGAAATTTCAGCATCCCCGATTGCGCCTGCGACCAAGCGCTTCCGAATCTCAGTCGCTCTGTTTTGTGTTTGGTTGGCATTTCTGATCTACCTTGCCTGCTTGACTTGGAGTGGCAAGTGAAACTGATTGTGCTGGACGGTAAAACGCTCAACCCAGGAGATAATCCATGGGATCCACTAGAACGCTTGGGAATCATAGAGGTATTCGACCGAACCCCTGACGATCAAATCGTGGCCCGCTGCGCTGACGCGTCGATTGTGTTAACCAACAAAGTGCCTTTTACCAAGGCCACACTCGACCAATTGCCGAACTTAAAATTTATTGCAGTAACAGCTACCGGTTTCAACATCGTCGACACCGCTGCAGCCGCCGATCGCGGTATCGTAGTTTCAAACGTCCCTGAATACAGCACTCAATCGGTAGCGCAACATGTGTTCGCGATGCTGTTGTCCTTTTTGCACCGACCGTCAGAACATCATCAAGCGATCGTTGATGGGCAATGGCAAGCCATTGGCGACTTTTCGTTTACGCTCCTTCCAATTCAAGAACTGGTTGGAAAAACATTTGGAATTATAGGGACGGGTCGCATCGGCCGAGCAACCGCCGCGGTTGCAACTGCGTTTGGAATGCGCGTGGTGGCCAGTAGCCGCCAGCATGCCGCCCCCTCATCGGATGACAATTTCGCACGGCTCCCGATCGAACAATTGTTTGCCGAAGCGGACGTGGTGAGCCTCCACTGTCCGCTGACCGATCACAACCAACAATTTGTCGATGCCGAGCTGCTGTCGCGGATGAAACCGTCTTCCATTCTGGTCAACACGGCCCGAGGTGGATTGGTTGACGAACAAGCGTTAGCAAACGCGTTGAATACGGACGTGATTGCAGGGGCTTTACTGGACGTGTGCAGCACCGAACCAATTGGTGCGGACAACCCTTTGCTAAGTGCGAAGAACTGTGTACTAACGCCACACATCGCGTGGGCCACTCTGGCGGCTCGACAACGCTTAATGCAAACCACAGCCAAAAACATCGCGGCATTCTTACAAGGCCAACCACAAAACGTGGTCAGCTAAGACGATGCCCGTAACGACCCACTGGACGGCGGTCGCGCAGTTTAACGACGATCCAGAGGGCGACCTCGTTTCCTCCATGCAGATCACCGACGCCTACCTACTCAAATAGAGTAGGGTTTGTCTTTCTTAATTCCACCAACTCGCGGTCCAACCGCCGGTACTCTTGCGAATTAGCGTCGGGGGCAGCGGTTGAGAAGTAATCTTTTCCGATACCAAGGTATTCCTTGATACCAGCGACTTCTGAAGGATCTTGGTCGGCGATCAGCGATTCAAGTTCGAAGTCTCGGTCCCACAAAATCTGGTCGGCCAAGGCTTCAATTTGTTCTTCCCAGCGATCGATATCTGTGCAACCACAATCGGGTAGCCCCGCAAGCTCATCTTCGGACCGTTGGTGCCAATCGCTATCGCTTACAATATCGGTGCGTCTGGCGGCGAGGATTGCGTTGCGCAGATGGAAAGAAACTTCATCTTCACCGTAGGCATCAATTTCCACTTCGATCAGACTTAGTAGATCTTTAAAGACACCGTAGATGGTACCTTCGAGCGTAGCGGATAGTTCCGGCGGAGGAATTTCGGGCTTTAGCAGCGCCATCGTAACGATATGCAGTGCTCTCAATTGCTGAGTCGGCTGCAGGCGGTCAAACGCGGCGACACCGACCCGGTGCGACTCATTTATTTCAACCGAGACACACAACATATCTCGCATGTAAGCCACCGCTTCCAAGAAAATCGCGGCTTCATCTGGGGTAAGTACCCGATCACCGTAAGAGGTATTCCACATTGCTTCGAATCTCCGTGTTCGACTCCATTTCCTTGACCGCATTAACAGTAATTAAACCCAACAAAGGACGCAACCAACCAAGATGGATAATTTTTATCTTCCTCGATTGGACGGCCATATCCCAAGATTCAATGAAGCGATAAACACTTAGAAATACGCATTTAAAAAACGCAATTTTCTTGACATGGCAATCAAAAACATTACTTTCTATTGCAAACTCTTTATAGAAATGTCGAGCTCGTTCGAAATCGTTCGCTGCGACAATCATTTAGTGCTTCGCCGCAGCTAAAACTTCGGGATGATACCATTAGCCGCTGGGCGATCGCCCCGGGTTTATACAAGCGAAACCAATACAAAGTAAAAACGACTCGTTTTCGCAGCTGCGAAGCAGGGCAGGGCGAAGGAAGAGCGTTTCGCACTGGCAAAGAAAAAGTACCCGAGGCGGGACTTGAACCCGCACGTCCGTAAGGACACAGGA
>CAZHCH010000010.1:0-35549 GCA_964530985.1 uncultured Pirellulaceae bacterium
TAAAATCTTCTCAGCTTCCTCAAGCGTTACATTTCCCGTAGCCGTTATCAACGGCGAGCTGGTCATGACATCAGAAACCGCGATATCGTTGGTTTCTAGGAAGCGAAGGTCGCGACGCGTCAAAATCCCTGCTAGCGTTCCGTCTGCTTGCACAATTGGCACGCCTGAGACGTTGTGCTGAGCCATCACGTTCTTGGCTTCGCCGACGGTCGTTTCCGGAGGCAGAATGACGGGGTCCATGATGATCCCGTTGGCCGATCGCTTAACCTTGTAGACCTCTTCGGCCTGTGCCTCGGACGACATGTTTTTGTGGATCACACCCAAACCACCGACTTTGGCCAGTCCGATCGCCATCGCGTGTTCGGTGACCGTGTCCATCGGGGAGCTGATGAGCGGGATGTTCAATCGGATACGTTTCGTCAGTTGAGTCGAAACGTCGACTTCAGAGGGAACCACTTCGCTGTAGCGGGGTTCGAGCAGGACGTCATCAAAGGTGATTGCGGTGTGACGAATTTTATCTTGCATTTGAAGGCCTCAGCCGTTCAGGGGTGAAACGATGAAGCGGCATATTATGTCACGTTTTTGGCTGGATGACAATTGACCCGAACAAACACTTTGTCAAGATTCAACAGAGTAGTTGCTGTACCCGGTTCCAGATCATTTAGAACAGGCACGCGCTGGCTTTATGGAGGTTTATTTCAGCGGCTTATCGAGCAATTTACTCGGTTCTTAGCTCTCTGGTGGCAGATTAATGACCTGCAAATTATCGGCGCCCGTTCAGAATTGGTTACCGCCGAAGCCCAAAGTCAATTGCGGGTCTTCTTCGTTTTCGGCTTCGGGGTTGAGTTCTCGGTATAGCAAGCTTGGTTGAATGCCAACGTTGTTTTGATACTTGCCGCTGCTGTATTCTTTGATGTCTCCAGCGATTTGGTGATAGAAGATTTGGCAGATCTCGATTCCCGGATAAATCCTGATCGGCTGGACAGCAAACATTTCTAACGTCCAATAGCCAGCAAAGCCAACGTCTCCAAAGCCAGCGGTGACGTGAACAAACAAACCTAGTCGACCGATCGAAGAGCGGCCTTCGATCATCGGGACGAGGTTATGAGTTTCAGTGCGTTCGACGGTTCGCCCCAAGTACAGCCGATTAGGTTCTAGGACCAATCCAGATTCAGGAATCTTCATGTCCCGAACTCGATTGTTCTTTTTCATATCCAGTACAACTTCTTCATAAGTCATGACGTCTTCGTGCAGCGTCAAGTTGTAGCTGTTAGGGTTGATGTTTTGGTCGCAATACGGATCAATTTTGATGTCGTCGCCGAGTCGTTGTTCAATTTCTAGTCCTGACAGAATCATGCTTTACTTTCTAGGGCAGTCGATTGAATTTTTTAAGGCGGGATTGAATCGGAGTTGGGTTATCGAGAATCAAAAACGTCTTCTTCGTGTCACCGAATTTCACCGAATCAAAATTGTGTGAGCCCTGAGATCAAGTGTCAAGTGTTGGAGGGAGCTTTGCATTGGACGGACATGACTGTCCAGTAAAACGGGCCTTGGTGAAATACAATTTCACTGGCTAGATATTGCTTGGAAAGTCACTGGATTTCCCAATACTGAGATATTGGAAGCCAAACGTCTGGTCCGACGGTACCCCATTGGGCTACTAGAACTAATTTTGGTGATGTTTTTGCATTCACAGGAGCTTCTGTTGAGAACGTTTAAACATCAGTTGCTGCTAAAGGTAATCCTGCCAAAAGGTGAAGGTTAGCACAAGTTTTCCGAATTCGAATTGCTTTAGATTGTTCAATTACTTAACAAAAGGGTATAATTTGGGAACTTCCCGCTGGCTTTGCTGATCAACGATAATTGAACCAGTAGTTTGATCAACTTTGCCATGAAAAACTGTAGATAGAAAGTAATCCAATGAGCCAAAACCCATTCCAGACCCCTGCTGACTACGGGCAAATTGCATCCATGGCGAGCGAGGACGCACGTGCATCGTTCATTCGCAAAACGTACTTGCATTTATTAGGGGCAATTCTGGCCTGTGTAGCGATCGACGCGATCATCCTGACGCTTTTCGATGCGCAGCTCCGAACGTTAGTACCTACGGTTGTGGGTGGATATAATTGGTTGATCGTTTTAGGAGCGTTCATGGGTGTCAGCTACATTGCTGATCGCTGGGCCCACAGCAATGTCTCTCAATCCCAGCAGTACCTCGGACTGGGATTGTATATCCTTGCTGAAGCACTGATCTTGATTCCGTTGCTGTACATGGCCGAACACTTTGGACCGCAAGGAGTTATCCAGTCGGCAGGCTTGGTGACAGCAGTTGTGTTTGGTGGTCTAACGCTGACGGTGTTCGCTACCAAAGCGGATTTTTCGTTCTTGCGCTGGGCGATTGTTGCTGGGACAGTTATTGCGTTTGGTTTGATCGTGGTTGCAGTGGTTTTCCCAGGGACCGTGCACTTAGGATTCTGGTTCTCAGCTGCGATGGTTGTCTTGGCGATGGGGATCATTTTGTTTAATACTTCGAACGTACTGCATCACTACAGTACTCATCAACACGTCGCTGCATCGTTGTCGCTGTTTGCGTCAGTCGCATTGCTGTTTTGGTACGTATTGCAGATTTTCATGTCGATGGATGATTAATATTTAGCGGCAAAGGATGCGCTGCGAGTTTTGAATTTAACTTGCATGGGGTAGATTTTGAATGGCTAAAGATTTTGTTGACCTTTGGTTGCCTGATGGTTTTGATGGTACCGTGCGGCTGTTTCCGTTGAGAAACGTGGTGCTGTTTCCTGGGGTTGTACAAGCCTTCAGAATTTTTGAGCCTCGGTATCGCGAAATGATGCAAGACTGTTTAGACAGCGATCAATTGATCACGATCGCGACCGTGGATTCTCTGAGCGATAGACTTCCTAACGGCGAACCGGCAATCGAAAAGGTTGTTTGCGTCGGACGAGTGCTCAATTCGACCAAGTTGGACGATGGGAATTTCAACCTGTTGTTGATCGGGGTCAGGCGAGCCATTGTGTTGGCGGAGATCGACACGACCCTTCCGTATCGCTTGGCCGAGGTTGAAATTCAAGAGGAAGATTTGACAGAGCAGTTCAGCGATGGCATTTCCCGAGAGATGATTTTTTCGAAACTCAGGGAGCTATTGCAATGGAGTTCAGGCATTAACGATCGAGTGTTAGAACAGTTTAGCGAAAAATCTTTGCCGTTGTGTCGGTTGGTTGATATGGTTTGTTGTGCATCGGGGATCGATCCAGGCGACCAACATCGAATTCTAGCGACGTTGGATCTCAATCGTCGCGTCCGGTTGTTGCTTAGTTTGCTTGATCAACGCATCCAACAGAATAACGATAGTAGCCCCGGGTTTCCACCAAAGTTTAGTTTGAATTAACGCTGGAGATACAGATGCGGCAAGTGTCAATTGAATACTGTGAGATGTGAAATTACGAGCCAAGAGCCGTCAGTCTGGCGGATCAATTGAAAGAAATTTTCGAAGTCGAAGCGAAATTGGTTGCTTCGAGTGGTGGTTGCTTTGAAATCGTTGTCGATGGTGAGTTGATTTTTTCCAAGCTTAATGAAGGCCGGTTCCCGGAAAAAGATGAAGTAGTGGCTGTGATGAAAAACAGCTGAATGCGCGGTAGTTTGATTTAGTGCTTTGCTTTAAACTTTGGGTCAGTGAAAAGACTTTGAGTACTCAAAAGGAAGCATTCGACGATGACTGAAGCATTGAAACCTTGGGCACAGCCCATGTCCAACGAGCGATTTGAATTGATGCGGACGATCTTGGATGCGCCTAGTCCGATCGGACTGGAGGCGGCGATGACGCGGGGGATTCTTGAGCCTCATATGCGTTCCTTCATGCCGAACGATTGGACGATTCATTCCTTCAAGGGCAATGCTGGTATCGTGTTGGACACCATGCCGAAGGCCGATGACGCCTTCACCGTCATGGTAATCGGACATGCGGACAAAATTAGAATGCAAGTCCGTAGCATCGGTGATGATGGCAAAATCTGGGTCAATAGTGACTCGATGTTGCCAACCACTTTGATCGGTCACAAAGTAAAACTCTTTAGCGAAGATCCCAACGATTTAGGGAATTGGCGAGTCATCAAGGGAGGGACGATTGAGGCCATCGGTGCGATCCATTTTGCCGACCCCAAGCTTCGCAATGGCGATAGTGGTATCAAGGGCAAGATGATGTACTTGGAGTTGCACATTCATGGCAAAAACAAAAAGAAGCAAGTCGAAGCGCTCGGGATACGTCCCGGCGATCCAATTATTTACGACCGCCCAATCGAACGAGGATTTGCTCCCGATACGTTTTCGGGAGCGTATCTAGACAACGGGCTTGGCTGTTTCGTGACGGCTGAAATTGCGAGAATGATTGCGGAGTCCGACGTAAAGAACGTTCGCTTTCTAGGGGCGATGGCTTCGCACGAAGAGATCGGTCGCTTTGGCAGTCGAGTGTTGGCCGAGCAATTCCGGCCGGATGTTTCGATTGCGGTTGATGTGGCTCACGATTTCACAGCCGCCCCTGGGATTGGCGATCGTCGCTATGAACCGATTGCAATGGGCGAAGGGTACACGTTGACTCACGGAGCGGTGATGAGTGCTCAGTTAAATTCGATCATCACTCAGGTATCTGGCGATAACGGTATTCCAGTCCAGCACGAACTGGCTGGTCGAGATTCTGGGACCGACGCAATGGCTGCGGTGTTGGCGTCGATCGATTCAGCGTCTGCGTCGATTGGTTTTCCGATTCGCAACATGCATACAATTTCCGAGTCTGGCCATACGGGCGACGTTGATGCTGCGATCCACGCGTTGTATCAAATGGTTTTGCACATGGATGCGATGAATGGCGGAAAGGGCATCACAGCCCAAGACCTACGTGATGGGCATCCTCGGCTGGACCAATCAGCAGATCAATTTCATCTGCCAGTAGAGGATGGCGAGTCCGAAGACAAATCCGATTCTGATGAAGCCTAGGACGCAAAGTTCGTAGTGTTGGCTTTAGCCTACTTTCCGTCTTTAGACGGCACTGCTTAAACGAGATTTGTAGCGAATAAAAACACCAGCCAGAAAGACCTCTCTCCCCGAAAATTCGGAGTGAGTTTGATCCTAGTAAATAGTGTTCTTGTCCGAATTTTCGGGGAGAGGGGAGCTAGTGACGGGGGACTGCTTCTTGCGTTTTCGTTTTGAAAATCTCAATTGAGTAGTATGGGGCGCTAAGTAGTATTGTACGCTACGAACGGACCATGCTACTTTTTATCCAAGCCTAAAACTTCGTCCAGGATTTTAGAAAATTGCTGGCTCGTCAGATCCATCTTACCCGAAGCGGTCGCGCAAAGCTGCTTTTCCATATCGGCTAGGTGACCATCAACGGCCATCAATCGCACCATGTCCTTCAGCAGAATTACGCGATTGTCGTGTGACTCTGGAATGTTCACTTCGATCGTGCCTTCGGACAAGCCTACTAAAGCGGTTTCGAATTCCGAAGTTGGAATGTTCCATTGTTCGGCTCGTTCAAGCAGGAACCTAACTTCCTCGTCAGTAAACTTATTGTCGGCGGCAGCTAAGTTTACCAAGCTGTGAAAAATCGAAAGTTTGTCCATCGTGGTTTCCAAAAAAAAGAGCGTCGCTAACGTTGTAACGTAGCTGGCCGAGAGTTGCGAGGGTAGTAAATGGTTGGCTCTAGCGTTTTTCTAGGCATTTGCTCTAGCGTTGACGCTTATGACCGGCGGATAAAGTCTGCGGCGTAGCTGCGGACTTCTTTCCCGTTAAGCACATGAACCATTCTTAGTTGCTGGACCGTTTCGTCACTGAATCGGGACAACGGCAGGTGAATTAGTTTTTTCTTGAACTTTTTAGCGATCTGCCGCCAAGCATACCCCGGAGCTTTTGGGCTCAACAGTGCAATGTGAGATGACTTGGCGTGCAGGCAGGCCGCCCCGATCAATTGTTCTTCGAGCGTTGTAGCGAAGTCAAGCCTTGGGTCTTGCCAAATATCCGGAATGGCAACCGGCGGATAAAGGAACATCGCGCCACCGTAGTTGGCCAAGCAGATCCCCGGTCCGACGGGCTGCTGAGTAAAATCGGTGGCAAAAAAAGCTAACGTGGATTCATCTTTGTGCTCGGCAAACCACGTCGTCCGCCAAGCATACTCGCGGGGGTCTGCCGGTGAATCGAACAGCATCACCGAACAGTCTAGTCGTCCGCGACTGGGCGGCAAAACTTTGACATAGATTTCACCGTCATACCAATGACGAACGGTGTCACGAATGTCGATGCCGTCTTTGATACTGGTGGTAAATTTTTCGGTGCGAGCCAAGTCCGCGCCCATAACCTCTTCCGCTCGGTTAAAAACCGTTTGGCGAAAGTTTTCGATGGTTTGGTCTTCGGCAGGCCAACTACATTGTGAGTGTGGGTTCCACTTTTGCTGCCAGTCAAGCTTTTGGTCTTCGTCCGGTTTAGGGATCAGTTTGATTTCAGAGATTACTCTCGGTGGACCGGGGAGTCGATTGTGGATATCAAAAATCGATCCGTCGGGGAAGGCGGCTTGATCGATTGACATTCCGATCTCGGGTAGGTCAAGTGACTTTGCAGCAGGGTACTTTTTGGCGGACTCTAATACCGAAAGAGCATACCCATCACCGACGACTTGTTGTGCGGCGGTCACGATCGTGACTAACTGAGGAGAAAAACGATGTTCGATTAAAGTCAGATTTCGAACGTATTTCAAGCACTGCTTTAATAAATTCGGTGTGATCTTTCTCGCGCGGTTTTTATACTCCGCAAGGTAGTGGTCACGGGCGTCTAAGAGCAACTCTTTAACGCCGTCAATCGATAGATTCGCATCGTCGTCCAAGGTTGATCGAGCCTGTTCGTACAGTCCCGTGATCAGCGGCAGTTCGCCTAACAAAAAGTAGTAACTACTAGGGCGAACTTCGACCCTTTGGGTTTCTTCGGTGGTCGAGTTTTCTGGGCAAGCCAATTGTTTTGAAAGAAAGGCTTCTCGCACCCAGGCCCAGTCAAGCACACTGCAAACGAACAGAATGTTTTTGAAATCCACAGAAAGTTCACGCAACTGCCAAGCCATGTAAGCGATTCGGTCTCGCCATTGCGGATCGTCGGGGGCGGTGGTGAACGGAGCGACGGCCGCCGAAAATTTTTCAAGGCTTAACTGTTTGAGCGCGTAACCGTCGGGCAGTACACGAGAATGAGGTACGAAGGGGCTGGTTTCAAGGTCGATAAAGCGACGCGGTAAGCGGTCGCCCATAGCCGTTCGGAGAGCGGCGATCACAGGCTGACAGGGATCGATTGGCACATAGCTGGCGGTTTCAAAATCGTCGTCGGGACCAAAATCGTCTTCGTCAAAGCCGCTCGCATCATTATCGGGAGTCCACTCCGCTCCCATCGTCACGGCGTGGTCTCGCTGAAACACGGCACTGGGCGTTGGTAGCGAAAGGATCGATTCCTCTACATTGGCTTGAAACGATTCTGGTAATGGAACCGCAAGGCAGTCAAAGGAGTTGTTGAGCATCAGTCTACGGACTTCCCACGCAAAGTCGCCGCTACCGTGAATGACCGGCGCGACCGTAACGTGGGGGCCAATTTTTAGGACTTCAGAAATCAAAAGAACTCACCATCATCAACGTCCAGTTCGTCGTCATCACCATCTTCAGGATAGTCGCCATTTAGGTCGCCTGAACCAGGTAACAACATTTCTGAATCGATATCATCGGGCGTGAGATCAGGATGAAGCGGGTCATTGGCGGAGAAAAAGAAATCGCCAAATCCCATCGGCAACGCTTGTCCGCCGAGCGTTTGGTTTTTCTGTTGGGCTAGTCTTTCCAGATCGGTTGCCTCGGGGCCTAGGCACATTTGCAACGCCTCTGCCCAAGCCTCATCTTTCGACAACGGATGGTCCGATTCTTGCGACAATCGTTTCATTGCAAATCTTAATAAGTTGATGCCGTCACGAGTCGAAAAGTCCAACTGCAGTTCATGCGACGTTTGCAAAAACTCAACCGTCATCGCCAGCATATCAGTCGGACAAAACGGTAAGTGGTATTTGAGGATCGATTTTTCGTCTTCGCGATTGGGGAACTTGAGCCGCAACGTTGGCTGAAGGCGAGACAAAATGTAGTCCGGAATCTCAAACGTGGATTCGTCTTGATTCATCGTGACGGCGCAACGGAAGTTTGGATGAGCCGAAATGGAAACCCCGGCGACGATCGATTCGACGTATCGGCGATGGTCCAATAGCGGTGCCAGCGAGGCCCATGATTTTTCATTCATCCGGTTGCCTTCGTCGAGAATGCAAACGGCTCCTTCGATCATCGCTGTGACCAATGGCGACGCGTGATAAGCGATTTTGCCGCTTTCGGCTAAAACCGGGGTGACCAGTAAGTCCTCTGGCCGCGTGTCAGCGGTGCATTGGTAAATGTACAACGGTTGGTTTCGTACTTTTGCTGCCGCCACCGCGAGGGCTGTCTTCCCGATGCCCGGAGGGCCTACCAGTCGGGGCGTTAGCGGCGAGTCGCTTTCATCGACTGTTAGCCAACAGGCCAAGACTTGTTTTAGTGTCTCACCCTGCCCCACCCAGTCGCCTGAAAGGTTATGAGGTGTAGCAAGGTGAAGGTTGACGCCATCGGCATCATGCGTTTTTGCCATCGATTCGTGTTGTCGAAATAAATGATCGGATAAGAAGCCGAAATTATAGAATCCTGACGGCGTAAAGGGTACTAGTTAAATGAGATTTGGTGGATTCGCGTCTAGTTGGTGGCACGAATGGCCCACGCTCGGGCTGAGACACGTTTGGCATAGTGAAGCGTTGGATTTTCGTCCAGCAGATCGATCGTCAGTCCGTTGAGCATGGAGTTGTCATTAATGATTGCTTGTGCCTGCTGTAGCTCCCAAGGATCGTGGTCGATTTCACCTCGAAAAACTTTGCCAGTTGAATTCGCACTGTATAAACAATAGCGAGCCGTCAAGAAATGCTCTAGCGATTCCGGCCCGGCCCGGTAGACATCTCCGATCGGACGATACTCGCAGTCAAGCGCTGCCGGTGGTTCTCCTTTGTGGGTGCGAGTCGATTTGTATCCGATCCAGGTGCCATCGCAGGATTGGTCTTTCCCTCGAAAAGAAATTTTTGCGTCCATGTACTTCAGATGAAAAGTACTCCTAGCAAACCGAACGGCCAGCGGATTGGTCGCATCCAAACTAAAAAACCAAACTCCCGGTTTGCCATTGAGTTGCACGTAAGTGCGCACGTTCAGTTCAGGGAAACTCGACAACCCAGGGACTGGTGGAACAAACCGAGGAGCCACGCCTGTCATTCGAAAAGGTACCACGCCAATCCATGCACTGCCTTCAAAAGTATCGATTTCTAATTGCGTTGGAATCAATTTCCGCAATTGTTCGGCGGGTACGCGGTAGTGCATGAACAACAAGTCGTGCCAGTTCATTTTCATCACCCACGGTGATGCTGGTAATGGCCATGTGCGGTCGGTGTGGGCAATGTTTTGCATGCGGTTTACCGGGTGATATCGATGACATATCCGAGATATTGGCTCAATAGGTAAACCGAGAATCGTGACTTGGCATAACCAAATCGGTCACAAGGGTCTGGCCACGGAGAAAATAAAAATTATTGATCCCCCGTATTAGTTGTTTTGATCGTGCCTTGGGTCAGGAAATTAACATGTAGCCTCAAAAAAATGAAAATCAGGGGCAAATTTCCGAATCAAATTTAGTATTCAAGCGTAGCTGCCGATTACAAACTGAATCATCTAGACGCATGGGTAACTGGTGTCTTGGGGTTTCGCCAATGTGTTGTGTGTTGGCCGCAAGGTGATAGAGATGGCGCATTCGAAAAATGCGGGTAAGACGAGCACGAAATACAAAATAGAAGCATCGACAGCGCATCGTTTGTTCCTCGCTGGTCCTCCTCAGACTGTGATGGAAAGCTCCGATCGTTGTCATTCGCCGGCCCGAAGAGAAATTTTCGAGCCGGTGTTTTTTGTTTGTAGTATTGGTGTTAGTCAGGCTTGTGAAATCGCGTCGACGATTGCTTTGACTTTTTCTTTGCTGGTTACCCGGCGTTCGCAACCAAACGAAACTTCGTCGTTTGCATTTTGGTTCATCGAACTAGTGCAAGGTTCACTGGCACTGGCGTGGAGTTCCGAAACGCCCGTCCGTTTGACAATTTCTGCCGCGTTTTCAGCCGTGACGCCAGCGCCTGCAAGAATTATGATTCGCCCAGATGCATGTTGCACCAGTTTCCGAATCAAGCCACTTCCCGTCATAACCGACGGCGACTTTCCGGATGTCAACAATCGATCGAATCCCAGTTGGATCAGTTGGTCGAGCGTATCTAAGGGGGGCTCTGTTGAACTGGAAGCGTCAAACGCACGATGAAACGTAGATTGGTGACCGCCAACAATACTTAAGAGCCGTTGGTTTTGTTCTTTGTTCAGCGAGCTGTCGTGGTGAAGGCAACCGAACACAAAACCCTCCGCGCCTGCTTCGATTCCAGATTTGATGTTTTCAGTCATGACTTGAAGATCCTGTTCACCGTAGACGAACGTCCCGTCGTGAGGGCGGATCATCATCATGACGGGCAAGCCAGTATCCTCAATACAACGACGAACAAGCCCAATGCTTGGCGTGGTTCCTCCAGACGCGAGTGAGCTACAGACTTCCAAACGACTAGCGCCGCCGGATTTGGCTGCCAAGGCTGATTCGATTGAGTCGACGCAAACTTCAAGAATCATTGTTTGCCTATGTGACTTTTGGATTTGATCATCCGATTGCCATTGGTTTGGTCATACGCCGCATAGTCAAAGCCAGGTTGGATGCAGTAGCTTCCATGTTGACCTTGTTTGTTGAGTGCGATGAAGCCGACTTGGATGTCTTTCCAGTTTTTTGATTTCGCGATTACTCGCTCGGTTGCTAGTTGGCAAGCATCCTCGGGCGAGTTGCCTTGTCGCATCAATTCGACTACTAGAAAACAGCCGACCGCGCGGATGACGGCTTCTCCCACTCCAGTTGCGGTTGCCGCACCAATTTCATTGTCGACGTACAAACCCGCACCGATGATGGGTGAATCTCCGACTCGTCCAGGAAGTTTCCAAGCGAGTCCGCTGGTCGTGCAGGCGCCGGATAGATTCCCGTGTTGGTCGATGGCAACCATGCCAATCGTGTCGTGGTTTTCAATATTGATCACGCCTTGTTTGATCGCGTCAGGGTGTTTCGCTTTCCATTTCTGCCATGCATCCTTGGCTTTTTCGGTGAGCAAAGAGCCTGGTTCGATTCCGTTTTTGATCGCAAATTGTCTTGCTCCGTCGCCGACCAGCATCACGTGTGGGGTTTTTTCCATCACCATGCGGGCGACCGTGATCGGATTTTCGATATCCTTCAGGCAGGCGACCGACCCGCATTCACCCGTGTCGTCCATGATACAGGCGTCGAGGGTGACAACTCCGGACGCGTCTGGAAGTCCGCCGATACCAACCGACGAAACATTGGGATCGGATTCACTGGTACGGACGCCGGATTCGACCGCATCGAGTGCGCGTCCGCCAGTGGATAGTGTTTTCCATGCGGTTGCGTTAGCCGCGATTCCATGTCGCCAAGTCGAAACCACGACCGGTCGAACCGGATCATTGGCGTTCGCAGCGGAGCTTTGGACCGGGCAAGGAACGCTTACCACTTTTCCGGAAACACTGGCAGCGGTTGCCAATGCAGTGCTACTGATGAATTGTCGTCGAGTTACCATTTGAATTCTCTTTTGTTTTTGCCGGAGAGGTTTCGTAGCGTCACTCAATGCTTCTGATCAATGAGTTTTTCGACGTAGGCAAGTTGGTCGGGAGACAACTTAGAACGTTGGTCGGTTGGAATAACCGTGGTCCCGTCGAGGATCGCGGCAAGGTTTGGATCAAGCGGATTGAAGAAGGACGCACCGATCGTTGCAGCGTCCGTAAAGTCGGCTCCACGCAAGTCGGCGCCCGAAAAATCGGCTCCCTCGACATCAGCGCCTTTGAAATTCGCATTGGATAATTTTGCGAGGCGAAAATGTGAGTTGGCAAGATTCGCTTCTTGAAAGTTGGCGTCGACTAAGTTCGTTTCGATGAACTTCGCGTCCCGAAGCGTCGCTAGTCGTGCGTTGAGCCCCGCTAGGTCTCGTTTTGAACAATCAATGCTACGTACCGATTGCTCTGAAAAATCCCGGCTGGCGATAAGTTTTTCGGCTCTACGTTTGTCGATTTCTGGAGCCATGTATCGCTGTTCTTGCCAAGGGTCGGCGAGGTTGTGGTAGCCAGATTCGGCCTCCCAGTTACCCAGTTGATCTTCGTCAAGCAGTTCGATGCTTTCGATCCATTTAACACTTTTGTAAAAGTACCTGCCGGGGACGACGCAGCGGATCGGGCCGCCGTGGTTGGTCGGTAGTGGTTCGTCCGAGTAATGAGTGGCCAGTAACGCTTTCAAATTGACGGCCGTGTCAATCTCGAGCGAGCTTGAGTGGTGGTTGTCGGTTCGTGATGTGAACGAAACGTATTTCGCAGTCGGCTTGGGTTTGACACGTTCTAGAAGGTGCTCCAGCGAAACCCCAGAGAAGTTAGCGTCTAGCTTCGACCAGCGCGTAACGCAGTGAATATCGATCGTCATCGAGCATTGCGGTTCGGCGGCGAGTTGCTCCAGCGATAATGTGATCGGATGTTCGACTTGTCCCTTGATGGTAACTTGCCATGGCCGGTCAGATTGACTGGGGGCTCGTTGGCCAATGATTGGCCACTTTCCTGGTGCCACCAATTGTTGCCCGGGTGGGATGCGGTCTGGATTCGAGTTTTTAGTTTTGTTTTGCATGCAACTTTTATAACAAATTTTTCCGGTGTTTGTCAGACACAGAAAATCGGAATGGGCGATGGCCTAGGTAGTTAGGAACTGTGACTCGGCTGGTACGATTTGTTTTGTCAGTCGTCTGCTTGACAGGCGATCGAATGGTTCGCTTAAAATGAAGGAAGTTCGATGCCACGGCATAGCTTGGTTCGAAATCGTCGTTATTTAACGTGAAGCGGTCCTTCTTCTAAAAACGAAATTGAGCGGACTCGGATGCGATTCTACAAATTTTGGTCTCGAGCGGTTGCGAAAGCGGTTGACCCTGACGGCGAGGAGGTTTTTCGGTCGTCGACAGGCTATTCGAATGTGAGCATCGAAGATGCTTTTCGAATGGCGGAGGAACGCGCGAAAAAGAACGTACGCTACTGGGAAGCTCCTTCGAAGTTTGACAACGGTTACTACGTGACCAATAGCGAACGGCCGATACGCGAAGAGGCGCTTGAACAGTTTTCTGAGAATGATGAAACGTACGCAGTCATTTCGCGAAATTCGTATGGCTGTCTGGTCTTGAATACCACTGATGTTTTGTTTGCCGACATTGACAAACCTGTTCCCAAATTGCGGCTTTCGCTATTTTCTTGGATCGCTGGCTTGTTGGGGAATAAACCAGTTGATGAAATGGATTTTGAAAGTCGCTTGATAAAGAAAATTGAGCAGCTTGTCGAAGCTGATTCACAGATGGGGTTGCGAGTTTATCGAACGTTGCTGGGCTACCGAGTTGTTTTAACCAATCAAACGGTGCTGGCGTCGGAATCCCAATCCATTCAATTGCTGAAGGATCTAGGATCAGACAAGCTGTACGTTAGTCTTTGTCGGTCACAGGATTGCTATCGGGCGCGGCTAACGCCAAAGGCATGGCGTTGTGGTGCCGATAAACCACTCATTCGTTTTCCGTTTTCATCACCGGAAATCGAACAGCAGTATCGTCGGTGGGAAAAACGGTATGAAACCGCGGCGGCGAAGTTTGCGACTTGCTCGTTGGTTGGCGAATTCGGCTCTAGGCAAATCCATCCACGAGTCGCCGCTATTTTGAAAGTGCACGATATGTTCGTGCTGAATGAAGGCAAGCAGTTGGCGTAAGTTGCGTTGTGCTACTTTTGGGCCATTTTAAGTCGATCCAGCAGTGTATCGTGGTAGGCTGCCAGTTCACTCTGATCCTCAGGGAAGCTGATGCCGGATAGTAAGCTTGGTTTTTTAGAGAGCGCGGTCGAAATTTGCCTCATCAACGTGATCTGCCTTGGGCTTAATATTTGAACCAGTTCAGTGCCTCGTCCGCGACCACGCGAAGATAACACGTTCAGCTTGACCGCTTGCAGTTCGTTCAATGGCAAATGCGCCAACGACGTATTTCGCAGGTGGTATTTTTGTTCCGATTTTCTAACTTGCCGCGTTTCTAGAGATGGCTTCCAAGGGATGATGTTCGAGGCGCCCGCTTGTTTGGCGGTTTTCAGCTGAGCATCATCGTAGGTGTAAACGGCCGATGAACAGCGCATTCGTTGTGCGCCAGCCAGTAGCTGGCTGTATTCAATCACTTCGGGGTCGTAGGTGACATGCACGACTTCGCGGTGCCCTGCCCAAGCGGATCGTGTTGAGTAAACACCGTCTAATGAGCCCAACTGGGCTTCGCCGGTCCAGTATCACGACATGGCAAACGTTGCGTGATGCAAGTCACTGGCCCAACTGCGAGAGACTGTTTTCAAGAACTCTGGGACTTCGCGTTTGGCAGCTTTGAGGCTGGCGATCATGCGAGCGGCCAAGCCAGAGATGCTGTAGACACCGGATTTACGTTGGATGATGTCCTTACCGTCCGCGTCGATAAATCTTACAACGGGATTGTTCCATGAGGGTTCTTGGAACGCTTTTAGGGTGGCGGCGTCTTCGGATTTGTTATTGTAAACAACAACTGGGATGAACAGGTCTTCAATCGCTTCGACTAGTAAAGGCTGTGACAACGGACCGTTGCCAAAATTTCTGCAAGTTCCTCAGCCGGGGACCTCTTGGAAGAGCACCAAGATTGGTTTGCCGGTTTCGGCGGACTTGGCTTTCGCGTCGTCCAAGTCGCGTCCCCAGTTTACTTGGCCTAGTTCTTCGGCTTGGTTGACTCGAGGGCGAACGGACGACGGGGCGCCGGTTGCAGCCAGCGATCCTGATTGCTCGCTAGGTTGGTATTGCGACGCGCAGGACGCGAAGAAAATGATCGCGATTGCGAAGCCAAGAATTTTATTCATCGTTTTCCCGTTAATGGTTTTGCAGACACATAATTTTAGTGCGCAATGGCGGCCAAGCCCATGGGAATCTAGATTGCATGCCTGATTTGACCCGTTGCAAAGCGGTATAATGTAGATATTCGTACGGTTCGCCTGTCGGCTGAGTGGTTAAAGGCTAAGGAACCACGGTCGCCACTTAGTCGGTTAAAACAAACCGTCTTCGGTGTCGTCGTCATCATCTTCGTAGTCATCGTCGGGTTCAAAATCGTCGATCTCGGAGGCGGGGTTTTTCATTGCAGTGGACCGACGGATGCCGTGGGCGGACTGGCTCGATGCGGTATCGTCAAAGTCGCGGGTTTGCAAGTTGCCATCGGCGTCCAGGTCAACCAAAACTTCGATTTGCTTTTTGGCGTTTTCGAGTGCGGCATGGCATTGCTTTAAGTTGGCAATGCCTTGTTGGTATTTGTCCAGTGACTCTGTTAGTGATAGGTTGCCGGTTTCAAGTTCGGCGACCACTTGCTTTAACTGTTCCAATGATTCTTCGAAAGGAATCGCAGCAGCGGCTTTGCTCTTTTTGGTTTGTTTCTTTTTGGCCACGGGTCTATTGTTTTGGTTGAATGGTTTTTACTTGACTTGTAATCACGCCGTCGGAAAGCTGAGTCTGGATGTTGTCGCCGATGTCGACCGACTGGCAAGATCCTACCAACTTTCCTGCCGAATCGCTTGTTAGGCTGTAACCGCGAGCGAGCACTTGGAGTGGGTTGATCGAGTTTAGCTGATCAGCCAGTGACGCCAATTCGAGTTGATGTCGACGAATTTGCTGCTGAGCGGTTCGATGGATCGATTTTTCTAGAAAGTCCAATTCCATAGCGGCATGGCCAAGTGATTCGAGTGGCCGGTTGATGACTGGTCGAGACGCTAAAGAGTTTAGTTCGTTTTTGGCTTGGCGGAATTTGGAGCCAATCGCGTTGGCGATGCGTTGTTGGCATTGTTGTAAGTAACGCCGGATGTCGGCAATGTCTGGTACCACTTGTTCTGCCGCTTCGCTGGGCGTTAGTGCTCGTGCGTCAGCAATCAAGTCCGATAGTGTCACGTCGATTTCGTGGCCGACGCCGGAGATAACTGGAATCGTTGAGGCATGAATTGCTCGCACGACCACCTCCTCGTTAAACGCCCACAAGTCTTCGATGCTTCCACCGCCGCGGGTGACCACGATTATGTCTGGTGGGTTTTTAAAAGCTTCACAGCAGCGGGTGGCTGTGGCAATTTCGTCTGCCGCACCGGGGCCTTGGACTTTGCACGGCACAATGGTCACGCGGATGCCGGGCCAACGTCTGAGCAGGATTTGTAAGAAGTCACGGACTGCCGCGCCAGTGGGACTGGTTACGACTGCGATGTGTTTTGGTAATCGCGGTAGTTCGCGTTTATGCGCCGGGTCAAACAGTCCTTCGGCAGCCAGTTTTGCGTGCAGTTGTTTGAATGCCAACTGCAGGCCACCAACGCCTTTGGGCATGATCCGGCGGATGATGATCTGGTAGACACCGCGCTGAGGGTAAACATCAACGCCGCCTCGGCAGACGACCTTCATGCCCTGCTCCAGTTCAAAGTCAAGCGACTCTACATCGCTGGCCCAGATGATACCGTTGATTTGTGCGTGGGCGTCTTTAAGCGTCAAGTAAACGTGTCCGGAACTCGGGCGTGTAATCCCTGAAATCTCTCCCTCGACCCAAACCGATGGGAAGCGGTTGTTGAGCGACGCTTTGATTTGCCGCGTCAGTTGAGAAACGGAGATCGAGTCAGGCATGTTGGTTGATTCGGACCGTGGTGGGTATGGCTTTAGAATTATGCAAGTCGACTGGTGACCGCTAACGCAAAAAGGGCTCGTCAATCAATGACGAGCCCTTGCAGGGTATCTTAATTTGGTTCTATCATCAATCGACTACATTCGTTTTAGCGAATACGCCCTGTGAAGTTGCTGTTTTATTTGCCGTTGCGTTATGTTATCGGCGCTATGCCACCAAAGTAGTTCAACACAGCCAGTTCGACGATGTCGCGATTGAATTGAAGTTCTTTACCGTGGAAATCGCAGAAGTCGCGGCACTGGGCAAGTAAATCGCCGACGTGACAGAATCGAAACGGTCGGTTGGCACGCTTATAGTGATACTCAATCAGTTGTTCAATTGCTTCCTCTTCATAGTTGAAGCCTTGAGCAGTCAGTTCCTTGTTGAAAAGACTCCGGAACTGTTGCTCGGTTGGATCGAACACTTCGATTTTGTACGGGATCCTGCGCAAGAATGCTTCATCGCACAAGTTGCTTGGTTCAAGGTTGGTTGAAAATACCAAGAATTGATCGAACGGCAATGAAACTTGTCGACCTGACGGAAGGTTTAAGTAATCTACGCCTGATTCCATCGGCACGATCCAACGGTTCAGTAATTCGGTTGTCGAGATCTGTTGGCGTCCGAAGTCGTCCACGACTAAGCAACCGCAGTTGCTTTTCACATGAATCGGAGCTTCGATAATTCCAGTGACGGGATTTAAAGTTGCTTCTAAGTGCTTCATTTCTAGTTCGCCGCCAACGACGATGGTTGGGCGATGAATTCGAATCCAACGTTCGTCAATTTGCTCGTCGTTGCGAGTTAAGCCCGTGTTTTCGGGTAGAGGCATCGGAGTATGAACCGAAGGGTCAAACACGCGAATCACTTCTCCACCGATGGTGATTGACCGGGGGATCCATAGTGATGGGCTGATTGCGTTGATCGCGCGTTTTGCCAAACTGGTTTTGCCGTTTCCTGGAGGTCCGAACAAAAACATGCTCTTGCCCGAGTTGATAGCTTGCCCCATCTGATTGATCATCAGATCGGTCACTTCTAAATCTGACAACGCGTTTCGGACGTCTTCGAACTTGGGGTTTAGATTGCGAATTGATTGCCGAAAGACAGAATCTTGATACTCAGCGATGCTTACTGGAGCTGCTCCACAGTAAGTGCTTCGCGACAAGTGAATACGAGCTTGTTCGATCCCTTTTGGGGTTAGTTCGTATTCATAATCGCCGATTCCAGCTGAGTTTTTAAGTACAACCAGCAGGTCGGCTTTCAGCGCCTCTAATGCCGGCGTGGTGAATTCGAAAGGGAGTTTGAGTTGTTGTGCAAGTTCATTGCCGGATCTGTTGCCGTGTAAGAAAAGGTACTTCAACAGCAGTGGGAACAAGTCCAACAAACGTAGGCCAGCAGCCTCGATCGATTCAGGCCGGACTGGAGTAAAGTTGTTCGTGTTTTGTGGCTGGGCGTTGTTGGCTACATTTACGATAGCAGGTTGAAACGCTCCACTAGTCGTTGATTGGTCAAAGTTAGTTTGGTCCATGTCAACATTCTCTCTTTCGTATAACTTGCTACTACTAGCTCTTGAGGGGCAATATCCGCAAATGTGTTGCAACCCGAACGAATCGGCCAACTAACTGAAAACTTGCTCCACACGGGGCAATTTCATGAGCTAACCTTCGATCTCTGGCATTGATTCATCGGCGATTTCGTTAAGGAAAGCCAGCCAAACTTGTTGTCCCGCACGATCGTTTGTGCTCAGCATGGCCGGACCTGCAAAATTGTTTTAATCTCCCCGATCGACTGACTGTATATTCACATGATCCACGTTCGAGCCCTTACAAAGCGATACAATGAGTTGCAGAACGAGGGTTTTATGGCATTGGCAGGTATCAATTTTGATGCGATGCCGGGGCAAATTTACGGGCTGCTTGGCCCCAACGGCGCTGGTAAAACAACGGCGCTACGAATTTTGAGCACTGTTCTGAAGCCGACTTCCGGAACTGTAACCGTCAACGGATTCGACGTAATAGAAGATCCAGAACAAGTGCGGCGAAACATCGGGTTTGTGTCGACGAATACTGCAATTTATGACCGCATGACAGCTTGGGAGATGGTTCAGTACTTTGGGCAACTCTATGGCATTGAAATAGCAGAGTTGCATCGTCGGATGGAAGTGCTGTTTGAACGTTTCCAAATGAACAATATCCGTGACGTCTTGGGGAGCAAGATGTCAACTGGAATGAAACAAAAAGTTTCGATCGTTCGAGCCTTGATACACGACCCGCCTGTGTTGATCTTTGATGAAGCCACATCGGGTTTGGATATTTTGTCTGCGCGTGAAGTTTTGAATACGGTTGAACACGTCCGCGAGCAAGGTAAGTGTGTCATTTTTTCGTCGCACATTATGACGGAAGTGCAGCGACTTTGCGATCGAATCGCGATCATGAATCGTGGCACGATCTTGGCAGAAGGCACCATCGAAGATCTAACCGAAATTCACCAAGAAAACGATTTGGAAGAATTGTTTTTTCAGTTGATTGCCCATTCGGAATCCGCTCAATGCGACCTTGTCGCCCAGCAGTTATTGTCTTAAATGAAGTGGCCTAACGTAAAACTGATTTTTAATCGCGAACTTCGCGATCAATTGCGCGACCGCCGTACGTTGTTTACCGTGGTTGTAATGCCCATTGTGCTGTACCCGCTGATGGGAATGGCGATGTTGCAAGTTGCCCAGTTCATGCGCGAGTATCCCGCTAAAATTTGGATTATTGGCAACGATAATTTGCCTCAGTCTCCTTCTCTGGTGGTTGATGGTGAAGTTAGCCAGCAGTTTGTTGATGAAGCTGAATCTGCACTGTTGCAACTTTCGTTGGCACTTCCACAAGACGATCAGCTTAAAAAGCTAGTCAGACAGTTTCGGGAAAGCCAAAATTCGACTGTCGCAGCGAACTTGGTCGACCAGCTAATTCAATCTGAAATGAAACAACGTGGGTTGGATGTGGCGATTGTGGTGCCTTCTAAGTTCACCGCTGCGGATAATCAGGTGCCGGAAAATGAATCCACTGTCGGTGTGAGTGCTAATTCGCCACCCAAAATTTATGTCTTTCAAAACTCTGCCTCTGACCAGTCTCGGATCGGTGCGCAACGTATCAAGTCCGTTATTAGTCGATGGCAAAAAAGCGTCGTTAAGCAACGGTTGGCAGACAATGGGATCTCGCCCGCGATGGTTGCAAATATCGTTGTCGAAGATGCTGATGTCGCAGACAAACTGGGTAAGCAAACCGCGATTTGGTCCAAGTTGTTTCCATTTATCATTATGGTCTGGTCGCTCACTGGGGCGTTTTATCCGGCAATTGACTTGTGTGCTGGCGAAAAAGAACGCGGCACGTTTGAGACTTTGCTGAGTAGTCCCGCCGCGCGGTCAGAAATTGCGATCGGCAAATTGCTAACAGTGATGTCATTTAGCGTTACCACTGCCTTGTTGAACTTGATGAGTATGGCGTTCACCGGGTTATTCGTCGCGTCTCGGATGGGCGGTTTGCCTGGGGGAATGGGATTGGGCCTTCCGCCAGTGGCAAGCGTCGGGTGGTTGTTGCTGGCGTTGGTGCCGATATCGGCGTTGTTTAGCGCGATCGCTTTAGCCGCGGCTGCGTTTGCACGAAGTTCAAAAGAAGGCCAGTATTATTTGGTACCGTTAATGATGATTAGCATGCCTTTGATGATGATCCCCATGATGCCCTCGATCAAACTTGATTTTGGGACCAGCCTGATTCCAGTCACTGGATTGATGCTGTTTTTGCGAGGGTTGATTGAAGGGCAATACGCCGAGTGTATTCAATTCGGTGCCCCAGTCTGTCTTGTTACGTTTGCTTGCTGTTGGTTTGCCGTCCGCTGGGTGGTGTATCAATTTAATAGTGAGTCGGTTCTGTTTCGACCGAGCGAACAATTTGGAGTGGGAACTTGGTTCCGTCACGTACTTCGGGAACGCGACCAATTGCCGTCGTTTGCGAACGCAATTCTGTGTGCTTTGATCATTTTGGTGGCGAAGTTCTTCATTGGATTTGCGGTGTCAGCTCCTCAGGACTTTTTCGATTTTGCCAAAACGACGATTATTATTTTGGCGGCTACGATTGCTGTTCCAGGCATTGTCATGGCCTTGTTGTTGACCCAAAGTCCTGGCAAATCATTGAGGCTGACCGTGTGTAGTCCGGCGGCAGCCAGCGCCGCAGTGTTGCTGGCTATCATGCTGAATCCTCTGTTTACTTGGTTCACAAGCTTGGTGATGATCGTGTACCCGCCAACCGGTGACATGTTTCAGTTGCAAGCTGCCGTCACTAATATCCTTGAGAGTGCACCAAATATTTTTGCGATCTTAGCGGTGTTTGCGTTGGCTCCGGCGATCTTTGAAGAACTTGCTTTTCGCGGGTTCATCCTTTCCGGAATGCAATCGTTGCGGAATAAATGGCAAGCGATTTTAATGACCAGTATTCTGTTCGGTATCGCCCATGGCGTGCTGCAGCAGAGTTTGATTACTAGCGTAGTTGGTGTGGTGATGGCGATCATTGCCGTACAAACCAAGAGTATTTTTCCATGCATGTTGTTTCACTTGACGCACAACAGCATGACGGTGTTGCTATCATCCGCGAATGCGCGTGTGGTTGAATCGACGGCTTTGAAAGTGTTCTTGACTTCAACCGATGGCCGAACGTATCAGTACTCGGTACTACCAGGTTTGTACATGACCGTATTCGGCATCGCTTTGCTGATATGGATGCTACGACTGAATCTGTCAGATCCGCCGCTGGTTAGCGAGGCCGTGCGAAACGCGTTTAGCAACTTCTTTAAACGCAAAACCATCAATGCGTAAACTTAACCGCTGATTTCAACCGGAATCAGATTGGTTAATTCAATATAAAATAGCGTGTGTAACGACGCATCTGGCGTTAGAATTTCTTCTGTTGGATTGTCATCGTTTTTTGGGATTAGCCGTTTTGTATTGGCTACTGTTGCCCTTGCAAAAACCGTGGGTTAGCGCCCTGCGGCTCATGTTATTTAACCGCTTGGAAATCGGATGCCTGTTGGACCTGTACTGTATCGCGCCGCGTGGGTTTGTCCTGTTGATCAATCACCGATTGAAAATGGCTGCGTGCTGGTTGTGGATGATCGCATTGCTGCTGTTGAGCCGTATCGTGAATCGTTAGAATTACCGCCTCTTTGTCAGACTGTTGATCTTGGCAACGTTGCCATCGTGCCCGGGTTAGTCAACGCTCATACGCATCTTGAATTTAGCCAGTTGAAACAACCTTTAGGGGAGCCCGGGATTAAGTTTACGGACTGGGTTCGGCTGGTCGTTGGACAACGAAGTGCCAGTTCGTCAGACGACCCACTATCGAAACATCGATCAATCGTCGCGGGAATCCAAGAGTCGTTTCAAGCGGGCGTGTGGTCAATTGGCGATATTGGGACTGACCCAGTTGGCGAAAATGCTTACCTGCTTGCCGAACATCAAACGCCCGTGCACACGACCTTGTTCTTAGAACAGTTAGGCCGAGACGAACAGTTGTTTGATCAACATCGTTCGCAACTGGATGTTCATTTGTCAAAACGCGATTTAGCGCCGGAGAGTTTTACTTGCGGGGCGAGTCCGCATGCGACCTATTCGGTCACGTGGAATTTGCATGATCAAATTTGTAGTGCCGCACAACAGCACCAAAGCGTTGTGGCGATGCATGTAGCTGAAACGTTGGCTGAGCGTCAGTTGTGTGATAGCTTGACGGGCGACTTTGTTGACCTGCTACGAGACTTTAATGCTTGGGATCCTGAATCGTTTGCGCCACGGCGTTCGATCAAAGGTTTTCTAGGAAGGCTTTCGCAGACGCCACGAAGCTTGGTGGTGCATGGGAATTACTTGAATTCTGATGAATTGGATTTGGTGCAGCGAAACAAAAACATGTCGATTGTTTTTTGTCCACGGACTCATCAGTTTTTTCATCACTCGCCCTACCCTTTGCAAGCGATGTTGGATCGCCAAATCAACGTGGCCGTGGGAACGGACTCACGGGCGTCGAATCCCGATTTGAATTTGTTTGCGGATTTGCAATTGATCGCTGCGGACTTTCCCGAGTTGTCGGCGATGGAGGTTTTGAAGCTGGGAACTGTTAACGGAGCATTGGCTTTAGGGCGGGAAGACGAGCTCGGGACGTTGGCAGTCGGCAAGCGAGCCGCGATTAGTTATGTAAGCAATGACGACTTCAACACCAAGCAAACCGTTGCCAAAATCGACGATTGGATGTTTGCGCCCAATAGTTTTTGTCAGCCTGTGACCGTCAACCAATAGCTTAGCTTGTGGACTTGTCTACTAGGCGGTTCGCCACGATGGCTCTTCGGCGTTCAGTAGCCCCGCAGCGAGTCAAAAACAAAGTTGCTGTTTTGCGCCCGGGTAGTTTGAGTTTTTTGAACCGTTCGAAGGTTACGTTGTCGATGCCGCGCTGTTTGATTTCGATTTTGCCAACGTTTTTGTCTGCTAAGAATTGTTGGATTTTTTTGAAGTCTAGTTTGAGCATTTTAACGACTTCAAACTTCTTTAGCAGTGGTTCGTCAATCAGCGAATCTGAAAGGAAATAAGGTGTCGTTGGGGAGATGCGTTGTAGCTCATGTTTTGCAGCTAAGTGGTCCGATAGTTTGGCGGCCAGTACCACTGCATGCGGTTCGTACAAATATCGCTTCAAGCTCGGAGCAACTATTTTTTCGATGTTGGTTTGTCCTTCGCAGCGAATGTGGTGTGCGGAACCGTCATCGGCAACTAGTGTGGCCGAACGTTGGTTGGGCGGTAAGTCGGAACCTAACCATAGTAGCTGCTGTTTACATTCACGGCGATCACCAATCCATTGCCGATGAAGTTCGTCGGGAAACGATTCTTCCATCGGTGTCGCGGGTGCGACTTTGACGGATACCAGTTGAGTTTTTGAAACTCGTTTGAAAACGTCAATCAGGTTTGGGCTGAAGTGACGACCATCGGTTGTGCGGCGAGCCTTTCGTCGATCGGGGTCAAGGTGGATGCTTGGAAAATCACTAAGCTGAATATCGGCAAAATCGCAGTTGAGCACGTTTGCGGTCGAATGCGAGATTTGATTGGCTTGTAAAAATAGCTGTAAATTGTGTTGAGCGAACAGTGCGGCGATTGGGTCGGTATCGACTCCCGTGGTGATTAGATTTTCGTTGGCGGGGTTGCGACCAGCGAGTCCTAGTAAATCACCACCAATGCCGGAGCAAACGTCCAGTACCGATTCGTGAGTTTTGAATTGCTTGGCTTTATAGACCGCAAGTTCCATGCCGGACGACTGTTCAAGCCCGCGTTTGGTGAAAAACATTTTATCGGCGAGCGAGAATTTGGATTTGGCGCGGATGCGAAGTTGGGCTTGTTCCATTACCAACGCCGCTCGAGTTAATGTGGTAGACCTTCGGAGGTTTTTGGCGATTTTTAGCGGACTGATTTTTGCCGTAAAGTCCTCTTGAGCCAGCTGTAGCAGTGATGCTGCTTCACTGTCGATTAACCATCGATATTCGTTGATTTTAGGCTGGGACATATTCGAGATGTTCGCAGATTGAATACTCGGGTTCTAGGCGACCGATAAACATCATGTTAGTCTTTGTTAACCGCAATTACGATGCTGTTCCTTTACGGTTGATGTTATTTGTTTAGTAGAATTGTTCGTTATGCTCGATCCTTTTCAAGAACTGATTCTTTACTTGCGTGTTGCGCAGGCTTTCAAAAACCGTTTACAGATGTCGGATCGTGATCGAGCGTTGGTGATGGCAGGGACTTGTGCGTCGGTGTTGCAAATGAATTCGATCGCAAGTTTTTGCCGGAAGCTGATTTTACAGAATAATCACGGGCACATGCTACGGAATTACGAGGCGTTTGCTGAGGCGTTAAATGATTCAGATTTCGGCGTTTTTGTAAAACAAGTTCGAAAGAAACTCTCGCCAGAAGCCGCCGAAGCGAAGCTGCAGACAATGGGGTATCGCTGTGATGTGCTGCCGTCCGATTATGAGACCAAACTTGAATTCGCTGCTGCAGTAATGGGAATCGATGCCGCTTGGCTGAACGCCAATTTTGGCGATTGAATTACTTCTGAAAATTGTGGTACCTGGTCAAGCAAATGGTACTGTTCCTGCGGTGAACTCGATAACGGTAGCTGTCGGGTTGTTTTTGGACGGACGAGTCTGTGGTTTTACTGGCTGATTGGTTTGTTTGGCCTGAATGGCATGTGAGGGTGCGGGTAGAACAGCAATAGGTAACGGTAGGAAAAGATCGATAGATTGATACGACTTTTTGTTTTTGTAGTATCAAGGCATTCACTATGCTTCGCACACTTTTTGTTCCTGCAGTTTTGGCCGGTATCATAGCCACGCCCTTTTTTGTCCCTTTGAATGACCAAGGCCGAGTTAGTTCTGCACCCCAGTTGCTAACTTCACCAGTGGGATCGCCCAACGGTGGATTTACGCAGCCAGTACAAGCTTCCACATCACAGCAGCTGAGTCCGTTTCGTCAAGCTTCGCAGCAGCGGTTCGTTCAAACCCAACCAGGGATCAGTGGCTCGGGGCGATCTAACCTAGCAACAAGCAATGGTTTTGCGGTAGGGCCAAACAACGGGCCGGTTCCTTTTGGCTTGGTTCCCGCTCAGCAAACGGGTTACAACTTAGGTTCTGGTTACCATCAGCCTGCGGCCGTATCTGGTCAGCCGGCCGGGTACTCAGATTGGGGTGGTCCGATCTTAGATGAAAATAACAATGTGATTGGGATGGTACCCGGCAACGGAATAGTGGGCGGGATAGATCCAGCTACGCTGGGCATGACACCCGACTACGGCGCCGCGCAAACGTTTTCTTTTGGTGGCAACGCCAGTGGGCCAAACTTTGCCGCACCGCTGCAATTTACTCCAGTGACCAACTTTGCCGAAATTTTCAACTATGGCGTTACATCAGCTTGGGTCGGACAGCGATGGGACCGAGTCACCAATGTGCCTGTCGCCAATGGGCTACGAGGTAAACGAGTTGCGTTGGTTACCGGCACAAACTCGTGGGATCTGCATGGGGCGTTAACCTACTATTTTGACGAGTACCAGAAGTGCCGGCGAATTACGTTTCGTGGGTGGGCCGGGGATCCAACACGGTTGATTGAATTGCTTACCACAAGACATAAGTTCAAGGAGCAACCAACCCATTGGGCTGGGTTTTATTTGGCTAAAAGCTGGCGTAAGTCGACTGGTGGCATGCTGATGAAGAGTCCGACGGTGACTTACATCGACAACAAAGTTGAACAAATGGGCGTTTTACTAGAATTAAACGACCCAAGCTCAAAGCACGAACTGAGCCAAGACTTTCTCTCATTGATTCGAGGGTCTCAGCAAGCTCAGTGATTCGTCGTTATTGTTTGATGAGCCAGTTTTTGTAGGCACCACAGCGAATAAATCAGGGTTGGGGTGTTTGCGTCGACAAGGCTTTTTGAACCGTCTATCAACTTCATGGTGTGTCCTATTGAGGGCGCATCTATTTTTTTTGAGGGCACGTTAAAATAGGTTCTTCCGAGAATTTGGTCGGAGATTCGAAGAGCTAAGAGTCATTAGTAGATTGGACAATGTAACATCGACTTGGCTTTGACCACGGCGGGTGCCATGTTTACGCGATCAGAAACGGGTCAATTCTAAAAAAGGCACTCAAAAAAACATGCTCACGGGACTTTCCCAAAACAACGTCGGACGCGTAAGCATGCCAACACTCAGTAGCCACTCTTACCCTCAAAGCCGTGAAGCATGGCACCCACTCACCTAATAAAACACCTGAAAATCTTGCCAGACCCACAACAAACCCAGGTGGACCTTAAATTAGGTTGTCAAGCAGATAGACGAAAACTAACCGGTTAATTTTCGTTGACAAATTATCCACCTAGTTCAGGCAGTGTTATGTTTAGAACATGTACTGGTGGTGAGAAGTTTTGACGGGTTTTTTGATTCCAACAGTGATATTACAAGGAATCAATTTTCAAGTGGTGCAATTCGATTACTTAAGGTTTGACAAGCTTGCTAGCATTCTTAGAATCTGGTCCTCAACAACAACATTCATCATCATCCACATGAAGTGGATTTGAGAATATAAATACAAGGACGGCCTTTTTTTCGAGACTTACCGAGCTTCTTAGGTTTCGATTGTCTCACAAAAGGTTTGCCGATAAATGTGTCAGGATGTGACTTTTGTCGACTCAGGATTATAGCAGCAATGAACAGGCGAATAGCGACGGGGTAAACCTAGCTAACGCCATCGTCGATCTGCTAGAAGCCTCCATCGGACCTGATCTGTTCGACATGTGGTTCAATCGCAGTTGTATCGAAGTAACCGAACAAGACACTGGCCGTATTGTTTGTGTTTTTGCGAAGAACGAATTCTCGGTAAAACGATTGCAGCAGACGTTTTCGAGTGAAATCAAAAATGCGGTCGAGCGAGTTTGTGGACCACAGACCACGATTCGAGTTGAAATTGCTCAGTTGAACGCCGTTGCCGACGATCAGCAAACCCAAGATCAAACGCCCGGTCTTGATCAGCCAACCGATGCGACGGTTCAACAAGCGATCCCATTTGCCACCGCGGGAGTCGTTGAAAGTGGTGCGGATCGTTCAATCAAACGAACGATGCCAACGTTGGAAGAGTTTTCATTCGCGCCGGACGCAAAGTTGTTGCGAGCCGGAGTTGCTCAGCTGTTCGAATCGCCGGGCCAATTCTCGCCGCTGTTCATTCACGGCCCAACGGGTTGCGGCAAGACCCACTTGTTAGAGGCGATTGTCCATGGCTTTCGCCGGAAGCTGCGGTTAAAGCGTTGTGTCTATGTTTCGGCTGAACAATTCACGACGCAGTTCGTGGGTTCGTTGCGACAGGGTACTGGGTTGCCAATGTTTCGTCGTAAGTTTCGCGGGCTCGACTTGTTGGCGATCGACGACATTCAATTTTTGGCAGGCAAAAAAGCGACTCTAGCTGAGTTCCAGCAAACGTTGGATAATTTGGTCCGACTTGGCAAGCAAGTGGTTCTATCGGCCGATCGCTCGACATTGGAGTTGGATGACCTTGGTCACGACATTTGCGCTCGCATTTCAGCTGGTTTGACCTGTTCGGTCAGCTATCCGGATCTCGAAGGTCGCATGAAGATTGCAGCGAAGATCTGTGCCGATCGCAATTTTGAGTTGCCGACGGCCGTACTGAGTTTGATCTGCGAGCAAGTGCCACGAGACGTGCGTCGTCTGTCAGGCGCCATTAATCGTCTGCACGCCTACGCGATGACCTTTGGCGATTCGGTGAATGTTGAATTTGCCAAAGAAGTTTTGTCAGATTTGTTCGCGATGAATGGCCCAACCTGTACATCGATGGCAGCAATCGAAAAAGCGATCTGTGACTTCTGTCGAGTTGACGCGGCGGAGTTGAAGTCTAGCAGCCGTCAAAAAAGAATCAGTGCGGCTCGCATGCTGGCGATGTATCTTGCTCGCGAATACACGGGTTCCGCATTTTCGGAGATCGGTGATTACTTTGGCGGGCGGAGCCACAGCACCGTCATCGCGGCTCGACGCAAAGTTGAAAAGTGGCTGTCCGAAGACCAAGGCATCGTACTTCCGCATGCGAAGTATTCAGCCAAAGAAGCCGTCCGACGCCTCGAATCAAATCTTCGAATCGGCTAGTGGTCTCACCAAACTGAATTGATGAGTAGCTGATGTCGCCAGAGGCTGTCGCTTTATTAGCCGTTTTGGCGATAGCCACGGTTTCGTCATCTATGAACCGTGGCTAGCGCCAAAACGGCTCATTCTAAAATTAAGCTGTGACAAAGCACTAGATGCATCACTAGTCGTGCGTTGCACATCGCTTTTCTGTGGCGATCGGGCGGTTCGATCTTGTATCGATTTCGCGGGATTTGTTTACGTCTAAGGCAAACCGTTTAGTAAATTTCTAACAGCAAAACGGTGGGAAATAGCCAGGAATTGGGGTTTATGTCCAAACATCCGATACTGACGACGTTTTGCTGGTTCATGAAATAGCTTCGTAAAAACAGCTGAAAGCAAGGCGTTTACTTTGTTTTTATCTATCTTCCCTAAAAACAGATCCTATCCAAGACATTTGGCTGGGTTTATGGATGTTTGCTATTTCACTTAACATCATTTAAAAAGCTTAAACGACTGAATTTGATTCCAAAGCAAATGGCACCAATCACAGCACTGTTTTGGATCAACTACTTCAGTTGTCTTGCCTGTCTTTCATTGCACCCTTTATCGAGGAGTCTCTACAGTGACCAATCAAAGTAATTTTCTCCCCCTTGCCCAGTCTGGCGTCGTGAAGGGCGCCACCGATAGCGTTGCCGATGCAACCAAAGGCGTTAGTGATTTTATCGCTGGCATTACCGATTCGATGGCCCCGATGCTCGGTGAATCCCTCCCGAAGCTAGTCGGCGCGTTATTGATTCTGGTTGTTGGTTTCATTTTCGCCAAAATTATCAAATGGATTGTTAGTGCGGTCGTAAAAAAAACAGGTGTCGGCAACCAGATTGCTCCTTACCTCGGTGGATCCGCGGGCAAAGGTGGCGGCGCCGGTCTCGCTAAGGGAATCGGTACGGGTGCGTTTTGGATTGTGATGATGTTCGTCGCAATTGCTTGTTTGAAAGCGCTTGATCTCGATTCGGTTAGTGAGCCAATGACTGGCTTGTTGAACAAGTTCTTTGCTTTCATTCCAAATGCCTTTGGTGCAGGAATTCTGTTTGCCGTCGCATGGTTAATCGCTACGGTTGCCAAGGTTGGTTCGATGAGTGCTTTGGAAGCAGCCGATGTCGACGCGCGGCTTAAGCTGCAACCCGGAACGCTAACCAACAGTTTACCAATGGCTGCGTTTAGCCTGATCTTGTTACTGTTTTTGCCGGGCGTATTGGAACACTCGGAATTGAATCGCTCACAGAGCCCGTCACGGCGTTGGTTGCGCAAATCATCGACTTCTTGCCTCGCTTGATTTGTGCGGGACTCATCATGACGATCTTTTGTTTTGTTGCAAACTTGGCAGGGACATTGGTTTCCAACCTGCTCAGTGGTACTGGCTTCAACAAGATGCCTCAAAAAATGGGTCTTGTGGCTGAGACGGCTACGATGTCGACATCTCCTTCGGATTTGGCAGGTAAAGCGGCGTTCGGCATCATCGGTTTGATTGGTGCAGCTCAAGCAGTCAAGCTTTTGGAGCTTGAAACGCTCAGTTCGTTTATTGCAGAAGCAACAGATTTTGCAGTTCCAATCATTATCGGTTGTGCGATCTTGGGTGTTGGCCTTTGGCTGGGCAACATGGCCAAGAAAGCAATCCTTGCGAGCAATATGGAAAACAGCGGCACGATGAGCAACGTTGCTTTCGGCGGAATCATGGTTTTGACGGGCGTGATCGCTCTGAAACGCATGGGGTTGGCCGGTGAGACGGTTGATCTTGGATTCGGCTTGGCTCTGGGCGGTCTGGCTCTAGCGGCAGCGTTAGCGTTTGGTCTCGGTGGTCGCGACGCAGCAGCTCGATTCCTTGAAAAAAGAGTCAAGTAGTCTGAATCTTTCGACTAAAATTTGAAACAGCCAGTGAATTCTACATTCGCGGCCATGATGCTCCGTCAGCCTGACGGAGCATTTTTTTATGGCTAAGAGAGGGAGCGGATTTGGTTGGAGATTCGATCTTCTGATGTCATGGGGGCATTACGATAAGCCTCATGCAAAGGCGCGAAGGTGCAGAGTTTTGTCTCGTATATTTCTTTCCGGCCTCTGCGCCTTTGCGTGAGATTCACTTTCGGGCTATTTAAAGCCCCGAAACACCAATTTCTTTGTTGGGATCGACTAGGCTGACATGAATGGTCCTTGGGTGTATGTTATTTCGCGTTGGTCTGACCGCGTTGCGTGTTAGGGAATGACTCTGTTTATATCGGAATCAGTTGGCTGGAAAAGGTACCTTTGGTGTGAACATTATTTTGTTTGAAGAGGCTGAACTTGATTCGCCGTTTGCGCGTGATGACCCGCGGGTGGTGCATCTGCTGGAGGTGCTGCGGCGGATGCCGGGGGATGAGACGGATGTGGGGTTGATGAATGGACCGCGAGGTAAAGCGGTTTTGCGGTCGGTGGACGATGATCAGGTGGTGCTCGACTTTCGTTGGACGGAAGAGTCTGAGCCGTTGTTGCCGATCGATTTGATCGTCGGTTTGTCTCGTCCGCAAACCAGCCGCAAGATTCTGCAAGAAGTTACCAGCTTGGGAGTTCGGCGGATTTTGTTTGTCGCAACCGATCGAGGTGAACGCTCGTATGAGACTTCGAAATTGTGGACGACCAACGAATGGCGACAGTGCATTCGATCCGGGGTCGAACAGGCCTTTTCGACTCGATTTCCGGAGGTCAAATTCGGCCTGACGTTAACGGACGGGATTAACGCGATGGATGGTTTGCCAAATCGTATATGTTTGGACAATTATGAAGCAACAGGTAGCTTGCGCGATGTGGCGGAAGGAAATGCGGCGGTGGTGTTGGCGATCGGCTCCGAACGAGGGTGGTCGGCCAAAGAACGAGACCTGTTTCGGAGCCACGGTTTTGATTTGGCTCATTTGGGCGAACGACCGTTGAGAACCGAAACGGCGGCGATTGCGGCGGTGAGTATTGTTGCGGCGGGGTTGGGTTATTGATTTAATAAATCGGTTGTTGGGGCATTGTCTGATGCTTCGAGAATGTCTGCTGAGGGTAACGCTACTTTTGCGGAGCAAAAGGCGACTTTCCTGCGGCTAAAGCCGTCAACTACTTTTTTCGATGAGTCTCGAACACGCTGCCGGTTGAATTGCTGGCCGCTGCAAAAATTTGTTCGGCTTCTTTTTGCAGGTGCTGTTGGGCTCGAAAGGTGGGTTTCTTTTTCTTTTTGACCGCTATGTATTCGCCGTTGGTTTGCAATTCCATCGCCGCAACGTTGTCAGAAAAGTAGCAGTCTAAAATTTGATTCAAACGATTCTTACAGTCGGGCGCCGTTACCGGTACCATCAATTCAATTCGCCGATTCAAATTTCGGCTCATCCAATCCGCGCTGGACATAAACAAAAGTTCGTCGCCGCCATGTTTGAAACGGAACAGCCGAGCATGTTCGAGCACCCGGTCGACCACGCTGATCACTTTGATGTTTTCGCTGATCCCTTTTTTGCCGGGCACTAGACAGCAGATGCCGCGAATATTCAAACGGACTTTCACTCCTGCAGCCGATGCGTCGTACAAGGCGTCGATGATCTGTTGGTCGGTCAGCGAATTGAGTTTGGCGGTGATCTGCCCTGCACCACCACTCATGGCAGTTTCGGTTTCTACACGGATCAATTCGAGCAACGACTGTCGGAGGTTGATTGGAGCGGCGGCTAATTTGTTCATCGTTTGAGGAACCGATAGGCCGGTGATTGCGTTGAAAAAATGAACGGCGTCAATGCCCAGTTGGTGGTCGCAGGTGAACAGGCTGGCGTCACTGTAAATTCGCGCCGTTGACTCATTGTAGTTTCCGGTGCCGAAGTGAGCGTAACGCCGGATGCCGTTGACTTCTTTTCGCACGACTAAGCACATTTTGGCATGAGTTTTTAAACCGCGAATTCCATAGATCACGTCGACGCCGGCGGCTTCGAGTTCACGAGCCCAGTAAATGTTTCGGGCTTCGTCAAACCGAGCTTTTAGTTCGACGATTGCGGTAACGTTCTTGCCGTTTTGGGCGGCTTTTTTCAAGGCGTTGGCGACCGCGCTGTCCTTCGCGGCGCGGTAGAGCGTTTGTTTGATGGCGATCACTTGCGGATCTTCGGCCGCGGCGTTGATAAAATCAATCACCGGTGCATAAGACTGGTAGGGGTGGAAGAGTAGCTGGTCGCCTTCGGCAATCGATTCAAAAATTCGCTCGCCTAAGTTCTGATGCGGCGCCGGTTGTGGTTTCCATGGCTTGTCTTTGAGATCTGGAAAGCCAGACACGCTGGCTAGCGAAAAGTAATCCGATAGCGACATTGGTCCATTGATTAAGTAAACGTCCTCTGGCTGGACTTTAATGGTTGATTCTAAAATTGCACGCATCTGAGAGCTTGTCCCTGCATCCAGCTCCATTCGCACGCAATCGCTATTGGTGCGGGCGTCCAGCATGTCTTGCATACCCAACAGCAAGTCCGCTCGACCGTCTTCGACCAATTTAACGTCGCCGTTACGTGTGATTCGAAGGGTAGACGATTCAATAATCGAATCGGCGTCGAAGTACTCAGACAAAAACATTTGCACAACGTCTTCGAGCAATATGTATCGGTAGCCGCGATCACTTGGCAGTGACCAAAATCGCGATAGAGAGTGTTCTAAAGGCAGCAATACGTAGCGATCGGCTGGCTCTTCGGCGAGGTCCGAGAGCGTTTTGGTTGTCGGTTCGTTTGAGTTGTGGTCTTCGACCGGGTGCAAGGTTGTGGAAGGATCGTTTTTTAAGCGAACGCAAACGGTCAGTCGGGCCACTCGCAAGAACGAGAGATCGCTTGAGTTTTCAGTCGCCGTTGGGGTTACTGCGGACATGGTTTCGGATTTGAATCGTTGTAGCAACAAATCGCGTTCAGTCTGGGTGACGTCAGCCGCCAAAACTCGCATGATTCCTTCGGATGCGAGTTCTTGTTCCAATTCGGCCAGGCTCTCAGATTGCTCGGCAATCATTTGGCGGACGCGTAAGCGAATCATTCTTAACTGTTCGGCCGGCGTCAGGCCTGCCAAATCAGTTTGTGTTTCGTCGTCTGCGATCAGTTTGAGTCCACCAACGCGCACGCGAAAGAATTCGTTCAAGTTTGACGCCGTAATCGCAAGGAACTTGACGCGCTCAAGCAAAGGGTGTCGGTTATCACTGGCTTGGTTGAGCACACGTTGGTTAAACGAAAGCCAGCTCAGTTCGCGATTGAAGTAGATTGGTTTTGACTTTTTCATAGTTCATCGCTACCGGTTTGAAGAGTCACTTCGGTTCCGAAAATGTCCGTAAACATCGTTCCGACTTGATCCAATTCGAGTCGTTCGAGCCCTACGTCAACGACGTCTTGGGTTTTGAAATTGACAAATTTGGAATTCCAGTCACAGGTTACTTTGTTGATTCGTTGTTTTTGAGTCACGTCTAACGCGATGGCGACTCGTAGTATTGAGGCCATTTTCGCAACGGCGACGCGATCGTTTCGGTTGAGTAGCGGGTAGCCATCGTGCCGCAAACTGGGGCTTGCCCCGCGATGGTATCGAGCGACCAGCGAAATTAAATTGAGTTCGCGCGAGCCAACGCCAAAAATTTCGGAGTTCAAAATCAAATATCTGGAGTGTTTGTGCCGAGATTTTGGCGAAACGAAATAACCGACCCCATGCAAGATTGCCGCCAATTCCATGGTCGAGCGGTAGCGAGGGGATAGCTGGTGTAGTTCGTATAGATCGTCGAAAAGTGCGCCGGCAAGTTGTGCGACGTGGGTGGCGTGGGCTTCGTCAAACTTAAATTTTCGCCCCAGTTGAATTGCTGAACGAACGATTTGTTTTTGAATGGAAGATGTCCATCCGGCGTCATGTGACATTTCTTGGATCAGGCCATCGCGAAGATTTACGTCGGCAACTAAGAACTTTTTTACTTTTAACTGCTGAGCGAACATGACTTGAGTCAGTAGCCCCGGGCCGAACGATTTCGCATCAGGCAGGCTCATGTGGTATTTGGTGACCAGTTGGTCGGGCGATTGCGTTAGCACGCCATCTGTAAAGTCGATCAGTTGACTGAGTTTGATTTCGGTAAGTTTTTCGCTGACTGGTTTTTGATTGATTTCTTTGGCCGCGAACCGGACGTCACCGCCCATTGCAATCAGGTTTTTCGGAGACGGAAATTTCGCTGCGATTTGAAACTCGTGAATCGTCTGCGAAATTTGTGTTTCCATGACGCGACGAGTTTTCGAAATTGGACCCTCAAAACGATCTAGAAGATGACGTAACCTTAGCGATCCTAACCGGTAGGTTCTTGAAAACTGGACGTCAGTTTGTTGCAGTAATAGTACTTCGGATGTGCCACCGCCGATCTCTAATATAAGTGATTCTTCAGCGAAGTATTTGGATTGGTTTTCAATGAATGGCAACATCCCCAAGTAAATGACACGATGGAGTTCCGCTTCGTCGAACGGTTCGATTTCAAAACCCGTGGCCACGTAAACGCGGTCGACGAACGCCAGTTGATTGCCTGCCTCTCGCACGCCGCTTGTCGCGACGACACGAATCTGATCTGGATCAACGATGCCGTATTCGTCCAGTTTTTTACGGTAGGCGTTAAGTACGGCCACGCAATTTTCGATGGTAGATCGGCGGATGCGTCGCTCAGTAAATGAGTCACTGCCGATGCTGATGGCTTGGCTGAACGATTCGATCCGGCGAACACCAAAAGTTGTTTGGTTGATTTCCGCGATTTGCATCCGCACAGACGACGCACCGATGTCAATCACTGCGACCAGTCGAGGCGGCTGGGGAGGAGGTTGTGTGGAGTTTGAAATGTCCATGTAACGGAGCCAGAATTAAGTGTG
>CAZHCH010000010.1:35649-60281 GCA_964530985.1 uncultured Pirellulaceae bacterium
GAGGAGGTTGTGTGGAGTTTGAAATGTCCATGTAACGGAGCCAGAATTAAGTGTGGCGGTGTTGAGCGAATAGGAGCTTTTACAATTTCGTCGAAAGCGAACTTCGAAAGTGGGAATTCGTTTTTATTCCTGGTCGAAAGCTTGCTGTGCTAGGGCTGCCGAGCCCATCACACCTGCATCGTCGCCCAGTTTGGCTTCTTTGATTTCAAAGACGTCCGCCATGGATGGTAGTACACGTTTTCTTGCGGCTTTTTCGATTTTTGGCAACATAAAATCAGGCATGGCTTCGATCAAGCCGCCACCGAAAACAATTACGTCCGGCGCCAATAGATGGACGACCGTGACAACGGACATGGCCAAGTGAGTGCAAGCTTTTTCGACGATTTGTTTGACAGCATCGTCGCCGTTTTTGACAGATTCCGATAATGCTCCGCTGCGAATGTCCGCTAGGTCGGTTCCATGATTTTTCAGCAAGTAAGGTGCTTGGCCACGGTAGGCTGCTGCTGAGGCGTCGCTTGCGATGGCCAGTCGCGACGATAACGATTCCAAAGAACCTTGATTTCCTGCGCCGTCGAGCGGTCCGTCGGGCATCATTGGGATGTGGCCGATTTCCATACAAGTGCAGTTGGCTCCTCGGAACAGTTTGCCTTCATAGACGCAGCCGCCGCCAACTCCCGTACCTGGGAAAATCCCGAACACGCACCGAGCTTTTTTGCCAGCGCCGAATTTGTATTCGCCAAACACTCCAGCGTCGACGTCATTGGCAACGACTACGGAGAATCCAAATTCTTTTTCGATCGAGTCCGCAATCGGCACGTTTTCCCAGCCCAAGTTTGGTGCGATGCGTAATCGTCGTTTTTTTAAGTCCAACGGGCCCGGGCAACCGATTCCTAAGCCACCGACTTGATCAGCTTTCACGCCGGCGTCTTCTAGGGCTTCGGTGATCGTGTTGTTGATGCGTTCCAAGCCCGCTTTCATGCCATCGCGACCTTTGGTTTTTTTGCGGGCGCGGCCGACTTGTTCAAATTTGTCGTTGTAAATGCAGCACAACATTTTGGTGCCGCCCAAATCAAAACCAATCCAATGGTCTCGTTGTTTTTTATTCTCTGTCATCATTGGTCTCGGTTGATGTTGGTTGTTGGTAAGGGTTGACTGGAAAACATAAAGCGTTGGATACGATGGTTGTAGGTGTCGGCGACGTGAATCATGTTTTTACTATCGATGGCCATCGCCCATGGTTGTGAAAATTGTCCCGGTTGTTTTCCGGCAGTTCCCCAAACGCCTAAGCTCTTGCCATCGGTTGTGAATTTTTGAACGCGATGATTTCCGAATTCGCATACCATCACGTTACCATCGTCCAACAACTCAATCGCGTACGGATAATTTAACTGCCCTGCTCCACTTCCGGGATTACCCCAGTGGAACAGTAATTCGGGCGGTTGTACATTCGCGTCGAAAACTTGGATTCGATGGTTGCAAGCGTCAGCCACCCAGAGGTGATCATTGGCGTCGATGGCGAGGCTTTGTGGACGCAGGAATTCGCCGAGCGCTTCGCCGTGGCCACCGATTTCGCAAAGGTAGTTTCCATCGGGATCGAATTTCTGAATTCGATCGAAATCGCCGTAGTCGCCAACGTAGTAGTTGTGCTTGCTATCTTGGACAACGTCGGTAATAAACCCAAATTCTCCTGGCTCGCGGCCGTTCTTTCCGCCAATCGTACGCGAGGCAACTAATTCTCCGTTTGGCGTATAAAACAGTAGCCGAAAATAGTGCGTGTCGCAAACAATCAACAGATCGTCATGACTGATCGAAAGCCCGACAGGTTTGCCGGAATAGACCTCTGGAATGCGCCAGCGGCGGATGAAGTTACCGTCGCGATCAAAGACTTGAATCCGACCGGTCTTGTCGGCAATATACAAGCGGTCTTGTTCGTCGACGGTGATCGCGCGAGGTTTGAAAAAGCGACCATCGTCCAGTCCTTTACGTCCCCAAGCGTAGGCGTCGGCCCCTGTTGGTCCTTCTGGCAGGCAGCCTGCGGATCCGATCCACGCTAGTAGGAGGATAACTGGCCAGCAGTAGTTTTTTGATTTCAGCAAACTCAGGTTCACAAGATGTTGGGGCTGAAAGGGAAAGGATGCAGTCGTGTTTTCGTGATGACGTTGGTTCGGTGAGCCAAATATTGTATCAGAACCGGGCTGTTGTGGGGCCCTAAGTGCCCACAGTCGTTAGGACGCATCACGATGCTCTGAAGCGGTCGGCTGCGAACTGTCCTAATTCTAAACCTAGGTTATTCGGCAAAGTTTATGAGCTTAGGCTAGTGGAAAACGACTTAACTGACGAAAATCAACTTCCCTTTCGGTAAATGTTAGCAAAAATAAAGATCGGTCAGAAACCAGCCGAACCACACTACAACAGTACCTGTCTGAACCAAGCCAAATCTTAATGCCTCCAGTCGTTATCAGACTATCCGATACTGAAGACCTGCGCGACGTGGTCCACCGTGCAGTCGAAGCACTTTCGGCAGGAAAAATTATCGCGATACCTACGGAAACCGTTTATGGTTTGGCGGCAAGTGCTCTTATGCCCGAAGCCGTCAAGCGAGTGTTTTCCATCAAGGGGCGTCCTACGAATTCGCCTCTGGCGATCGCGGTCAAGAGTTTGGAAGATGCGATTGATTTTGTTCCTGACATGTCGTCGGCTGCTCGACGTATCGCGCGACGAAGTTGGCCAGGTCCGATTACGATTGTGCATAAGATTGATCATCCGGACAGTGTGATGCACCGCTTGGACGAGAGCGTTCGCGCGGCGACGATTCCCAACGGTACCATCGGCCTTCGCGTGCCGGCAACCGAGTTAGCACAGCAGATCTTGCGGTTGTGCGCTGGACCGGTTGTATTGACTAGCGCGAATCGATCGGGAGCTGGTGATTCGAAAACTGCTCAGGATGTTTTGGATCAGCTTGGCGACCAAGTTGATTTGATTATTGACGGTGGTCCTTGCCAGTTCGGTAAGGCGTCGACAGTAGTGCAAGTAGATGGGCAGCAAATTAAAGTACTAAGAGAGGGCAACGTGAATTTGGATTCGGTGAATCGTTTGGCGAATTTTGTTGGTTTAATTGTCTGCACAGGCAATACCTGTCGTAGTCCGATGGGAGAGGCAATCTTCAAAAAACTGGTTGCCGAAAAAGTAGGTTGCACCTATGACGACCTAGTTGAAAATGGGATCCAAATTGCATCAGCTGGAATTGCAGCGATGCCCGGTTCTCCGGCGGCAGAACAAGCGACACTTGTGATGAATGGACAGGGCCTTGAGATTGGTGACCATGCCAGTCAGCCGATCACCGAACGAACTGCGCAGGTGGCTGATTTAATTCTGACGATGACCAATGGGCACCGACAAGCATTGATTTCTCACTGGCCGATGCTCGAACCTCGGACGAAAACCTTACGAGTTGACGGTGGAGACATTACCGATCCAATTGGTAGCCCGGTTGAGGTATACCAGGCTTGTGCTGAACAAATTGAACAGAATCTGCGGCACTGGGTTGATCAATTTGACTGGAGTCAATTTGGCAACAAGAGTTGAAACTTGTTTGCAATCATCGTGGCCTTCTGTGCGGGAGACCGGCTTTAAATAAGGTCGGGCCTCGGAAATAGTTGTCGGAAAACTTGATCGTGGGGACAAAGATCAAGTTTGCTGATAGAATCTTTAAGCTCTACGAACCCTATTAATAATATAGGTGTTCATTTTCAAACGACGCTCATTTGCACAAACACTCGACTTATGAAAATCTCCATTGGTAGCGATCACCGCGGCCACGAACAACGTAAAACGCTTACCGAAATTCTTGAAGCGCTTGGCCATCAAGTCGATGATTGTGGTTCGTTTGGCGAAGAATCTGCGGACTATCCTGATGTCGCGGCGATTGTTTGCAAGCACGTTGTTGATGGAAAGTCGGATCGAGGGATCTTGGTTTGCGGGACTGGGATCGGAATGTCGATTGCGGCGAATAAAATCAATGGCGTTCGCGCGGCGTTGGTTGGATCGGCTGCAGCGGCAACGTTGTCTACGCAACATAACAACGCCAACTTGATTTGTTTGGCCGGTAATGATTATCAACCGGATCAATATCAAGAAATCGTTTCGGCGTGGCTGGAAGCCGAGTTCGAAGGGGGGCGGCATCAGCGGCGTTTGGACAAGGTCGCTGGATTAGAGTAAGAGTTCGTTTTTGACAACGATTTTTAAGTGAATTGGGAATAACTAAGATGAGTTTGAAGCTTCACAACGCGATGTGGCCAGGGTTGGTCGGTAAAGGCGAACCAGATACAGAACCGGGAATCGGTTTGGACCGCATGATCGAGTTGACCCAAGCGGCTGAGGTCAATGGCGAGCGTTTTGATGGGATTGATTTGTTTTTGTTTCAAACGCATTTTGATGTCGACGCCAGCGATGATGAAATCAAACAGCTTGCCGAAAAAATTGCCTCGGCGGGTCTGAAGATCGGATCGCTAGTGGCGCCTGTTTGGCCGGGGACGGTTGGCGCCAGTGCCATGGGCGATGATGAGGATCGTAAGAAATTTTTAGATGCGATCAAAGTTTCTTGCCGCGCGGCCAAGATTTTTAACGAACATGGGGCGCGGTCTTATGGATGCATTCGAATCGACTCCGCTACTTCGCCAGTTGAATGGGCGATTGATCCTGTCGCCAACACCAAACGGATTGCCGAAACGTTTCAGCTGGCCGCCGATATCGCTGCTGACCACGGTGAGCGGTTAGTGGCTGAGGGCGAAGTATGCTGGGCGGGTATGCACTCTTGGAAGGACATGGTCGAGTTGTTGGAGGCCGTTGATCGCCCGGGAGTGGTTGGCTTTCAGGCTGATTTGGCGCACACCTATTTATATCTGTTGGGGGTTAACGCCCCAGAGCACGCGCTGTTGAGTGAGGGTTATTCAGAGGAAGAGTTCTGGCAGGCTTACCAAAAAATGACCGACGCATTGGGCCCATGGACGTATGACTTCCATGTAGCGCAGTCTAACGGAACAGTTTTTGGCAGTGGCAGCCATGATAAAACCGGTCGCCACTGTACGGCCGACGCTGACGACGGAAAACTCGATATCGTCCGTTGTGCTCGACAATGGTTGCTTGGGGAAGATCAACTAGTTCGCAACAACATTCAACATATTTGTTGGGATGGTTGTATGTTCTCCAATGAAACGCTGGAATCGCCGGACACTTGGACGTCAATTTTGGACGTTATGCTAAAAATTAAACATGATATTTAGTCGGTCCGATAAACTAAGCGTTTGAATAAGCCCGCAAGTAGGTTTCGAAAAATCGAGGCTTGTTATTTCGAGCGGCTTAAAGCTTAAAACACAAATGTCGGTTTCAGGCCTGCTTTTACTCGGTTACGCGAGAAATTGAATCGAACGACATGGGTTGTGGCCAGCAATACACTGTTTATTAGTGCTTTAAAGACACACCAAATCTTCCGCATGTTTGTCGGCCAGATTATCGCTACGAAAATCTTAGTCGTTAAAATCGGTGTATTCTTAATCTCTTTAGAAATGAGCTTGTTTAATTGACGAATAGCCCGATGAATATGTTGAACGGTAAACAACGATTACAGGAACGTTCTTCTTATACATCTTCGTTGCATTATTTTTAGTCGCTATGGATACTGTGATTCCTACCTCAAATCCACTTTCATTAAGCAACGACGTCTTACCTGATGATGGGGCCGGTATATCGTTGCGCAGTGACATTGACACTAACAGCTTAGATCGAGCGAAAGACTCGGTTCGCGCTGCGAAAATCATGATTATTGATGATGAGCAGTTAGTGATTAAAGTCGTCAAGCGATATTTGTCGGCCGAAGGTTACGCAAATTTCATCACTGTTTCCGATTCTCGGCAGGCGATAGAAAAGGTTAGGGAAGAACAACCAGACGTTATTTTGTCTGATATTAACATGCCCGACGTTACCGGTTTGGATATTTTACGCGTTCGTCAAAGGAGTCCTGTACTGACTTCGATTCCTATTTTGATTTTGTCTGCAAGTGAAGGGCAAGACATCAAACGTCAAGCACTGGAACTGGGAGCAACCGATTTTTTAGCCAAGCCCGTTGACCCCTGTGATCTCAGTTTGCGGGTGCAAAATGCGTTGATTGTAAAAAGACATCATGACCATTTAGCCAATTACGCTAAGCAGCTTGAGGCTGAAGTCAGTGAACAAATCCATCAACTGGAGCAGTCACGGGAACAAATTGTTCATTGTCTGGCTCGTGCGGCAGAATACCGAGACAACGAAACCGGTGAACACATTATTCGTGTTGGAAAGTACTGCCGAGTAATCGCGGAACAACTGGGCTTCCCCGCAGATTATTGCCGTAAAATTGAACTTGCAGCTCAGCTTCACGACGTAGGGAAGATCGGTATTCCAGATTCTGTGTTGCTGAACCCAAGTCGCCTGACGTCCGAAGAGTTCGATGTAATGAAGACTCACTGTGGCGTTGGCCTAGAGATCATGGAACCGTTGTCAAAGAAAGACCAAGAACGTGTACGGCGTCACGCAAGTTCTGGCGGATTCATTATGGACGTAGTTGATTCGCCAATGCTGGAAATGGCGGCTAGTATTGCTCGTAGTCACCACGAGAAATGGGACGGTACAGGTTATCCATCTAAATTAGCCGGCGAAGCAATTCCAATCGAAGGCCGGATTTGTTGTGTGGCCGATGTCTTTGACGCTTTGTGCAGCGAAAGGCCTTACAAGCCAAAGTTTCCTCTCAAAAAGTGTTTGGAAATCATGCTGTCTGAACGCGGCACTCGCTTCGATCCCGCAGTGCTGGACGCTTTCTTTGCACGCTTTGAGCGAATCGAAGAAATCCGCCTTGAGCATGAGGATCGATCTACTGTGATGAAAATTCAGGAACTGAAACAGTAAGTGCATATTGTGGTTAAACGATTCGTGGTTTGACACAGCTTAATTTGAGGACGAGCCTGACTTAAAGTGACCGCTGTTGCCCTCGCAAAAACCAAGGCCATTACTCAGCAGCTCACGTCATCACACCCGGCTTTAGTTGTGATGTCGCCTAGGTTCTTATTTTTGACGCACCAAACCGTGTTTCGCGGCGTTTCAGTAATCACTACCTTGAAACCAATGTGTAATGCCTCAGCGATCCTCAGCAACCGACCGTTTTTGTGGTTTTACGGTTTATTTGTAGACTTAGACCGGTACCAGTCGAGTGATTTTGGCGTTAAACGTCGATACGGAATTGCATCGATGAACCGCAAAAGTTGGTTTTCGACTACAACTTGGATGACGGAGCGACTTTAGATAGAGCGACTTCTGACGGCTTCTTTGGCAACCTCACTAATGATGAACTTGACTCTTCAAAACGCAATTTTTCGCTTTAGCGCGCCTATGCTCGTGCTTGGTTGCCTGTTCTTTGTCATTGGTGGTCCGTGCCAATTTGTGGTGGCTCAATTGGTGCATCCAGGTGTGGCTCATAGCAGGCAGAGTATCGAGTTTGTCAAATCAAAAATCGATTCCCAAGAAGAACCATGGCTGCGAAATTGGCAGCAGTTGAAAAAAACAGCGCATGCCAAATTGGACTGGGAGCCTAGGCCGCATGCGAGTGTAGAGCGTGGCCCTTACAATCGTCCTAACATCGGCTCGTCGGAATTTAGCCAAGACGCGATAGCAGCCTACACTCACGCCTTGTGTTGGAATTTGTCTGGAGATGAAGCCCATGCCCGAAAGGCGGCTGAGATTTTGGATGCTTGGTCGGGTAAGCTAGAATCGATTGGTAATCATGACGCAGCGTTGTTGGTCGGCATGAGTGGTTTTCACTATTGCATCGCCGCAGAGCTAACCAAGCATACTTGGGATGGCTGGCCAGAGAAAAATCAAACGAGATTCGCAAAAATGGCTCGTGAAATTTGGTATCCGATCATTAAAGATTATTACTCATCAGCCAACGGAAACTGGGACGCATCGATGATGCAGACGATGTTGGCGATGGGAGTTTTCTTAGACGATCAGGCGATGTTTGATCAAGCGAAAAACTATTTTTTGTCAGGTGAAGGCAACGGGGCGATCGGCAAGTATTTTAAAGAATCTGGCCAATGCCAAGAATCAGGCCGTGATCAGAATCACACGCAAATGGGATTGGAGTTTCTTGCTAACACTTGCGAAACCGCTTGGATCCAGGGCATCGATCTCTATGGCGCACTCGACAACCGTTTACTCAAGGGTTTTGAGTACACTGCCAAGTTTAACCTTGGCAATGATGTGCCTTACGAGCCCTATATAAGTTTCGAAGGTCGCTACCATTATCGAACGATATCTAGTAAAGGCCGTGGTCGTTTACGACCAATGTACCAGCGAGTCTACAATCATTATCACAACCGCCAAAAGCTGGACGCTCCTTATTCGAAGCAAGCGGCCGAAAAAGAACGGACTCATCGCAAACCAACCGAAACCTGTATTGATTTGTTGATGTATACCAGTTGAGACACTCCTCGTTGAACGCCACCGGATTGAATCGTCGAAGTCGATTTCAATACGGTAAAGTCGGACTAGAAGAACCGCAAATACACGCCAATGGACGCAAATGAAAACCAGAATTTGTATTCACGTTTATTAGCGTCCATTTGCGGTTAGAAATTCAGTATGCAAAGATTCACGATAGCTTGGTGATAAAAATTGGTGGCGTTCAGCGAGAAGTCTCCAAAATAATGTTGCCACGACTAGAAAACGTCATCACACGACAAAAAGAAAACCAATCGCACAACAGGCAACTCTCCAACGCCCAAACTGCACCTGTACTTGTTTGTTTTCCGCATCAAAACGAACGGAACCAATTCATGGACAGAATATGGTTGAAGCGATCGTCGCCGCCTCTTGATCTGAGAAACTGGTTGAGGTAGCCCACTTCAAGTTTTGTGCTCCTAGGACCGTCGAACTTTTTCCCTAGCCCCAGAAACAATCGGTTCTGCGAAAAGGTTCCCTGTTGGCCAAAATCGGTTACGTTAAGATCAATAAACGATTCGTTCCAAGCAACCAGACTAACGGAGCTTTGCTCGTAAAGCGGGCGATCGGCCTTAAAAAATTGTCGAAACCGCCAACCTGTTTCGCTGCCCGTTTCGACAAACCGTTGCTCCAAACGCGAGCAACTCATTCTTGCGCCAAAAGTGTGTGACTGTAAAAAGCGTTTGTGTTTGTATCAGTAGGGGCTTAATTACCTGTCGATCGATTGATTTTGTTGGTTTTACCGATGGTCCGAAGAGTACAGATCGCGCTAGTTCGTCTGCTTCGGGGCAGATTTGACAGCATAGCATAGCTTTTCCGCCGACAAGACATACGGGGCCATCGCTATTTTTGCGCCTTGACGTAATCCCCTGCCCCGCAATCCAACCGCGCTTAACTTTAACGATCAATAATGAAACCATTTTGGCGAGCCATTAAGCAGTCGCTTAAATATAAATGGTCAATTGCGGGCGCATTTACTTGTGGCTTTCTGATCGCCATTATCTGGAGTGCCAGTATTACGACGGTTTTTCCAGTCGTCAAAATTGTGTTAGAGGATGAGACCGCGATCACTTGGGTCGACAAGAGTCTCAAAGCCGGTCAAGCCAACTTGGATACGCTAGCGATAGAACTGGCCGAGCTTAAAGTTGATTTTAAGGAAACAAATGATCCGATCATTTCTAATCGGATCGAGCTGAAGCAAGACCGGATTAGCGCGGAAACAAAATCGTTGGAATGGTTCCGCGAGGTTCAGCCCTACGTCAACAAGTATGCCCCCGAGTCGCCGTTTCAAACGCTCTGTATTGCTCTTGGTTGGTTGCTGTTCGTTTCAAGTGTTAAAGGTGTTTTGCTGGTGGTTAGCGCGATCTTGGACGCGCGTGTGGCGGAGCGAACGGTTTATGATATGCGTCGTATTTTTTATCGCAAAGCGTTAGAGTTGGACCAGCGTCGCATCGACAACATTGGTACTTCAAACATGATGACGCAGTTGTCGTACAACATGATGATGATTAGCAGTGGCTTGCGGATGTTTTACGGAAAGTGTTTTCGTGAACCGCTAAAGATGATCAGTTGCTTGACTTTTGCAGCGATGATTTCAACTCCATTGTTATTGATTTCGTTGATCATTGTTCCTGCGGGCGCTTTTTTAATTCATTCGGTTTCTCGTCGAATGAAAAAATCCACGCAGGTCGAGATGGCGGGGATTGGCGAGGTGTTTCGGACGTTGATTGAAACGTTCAAAGCCGTGAAGACGGTCCGGATTTTCAATCGCGAACGTACTGAGCGGCATCGTTTTAAAAAGAACGCTCGAACTTTATATGATATGCAGATTCGTATTGCTCTATACGATTCGTTATTGCGGCCGATTACGGAAGTGCTGAGCATTCTTTCGATTTCCTTGTCGATGTTGGTGGGGGCTTATCTAGTTCTGAATCAAGAAACTCATTTGTTTGGTTTTATTCGCATTAGTGACAGTCCGATTTCGCCTACGATGCTGCTGTTGTTTTACTCGATGTTGGCTGGCGCTGCGGATCCTGCGCGAAAGATGAGTGAGATCGTGAATGTGATCGTGCGAGGCGGCACAGCTTGCGATAACTTGTATCATTCCTTTGATCCTTTGCCCGATGTGCGGGCTCCGGAGAATCCGATTCCCGTACCACATCACAGTCAGGCGATCGAGTTTCAAAACGTTTTCTTCGCTTATCTGCCTCGACAGCCAGTCGTGAAACAAATCGATTTGCAGATTCCGTTTGGTCAGACTGTGGCGATTGTTGGTGGCAATGGTAGCGGCAAATCCACAATGATGAATCTATTGGCTCGATTCTATGATCCACATAATGGTCGAGTGCTGATTGATGGTCAGGACGTTCGTCAAATGCATCCCAAGCAAGTCCGTAAGCAAATGGCCTGGGTGACTCAGGACTCCGTTTTGTTCAATGGAACTTTGTGGGATAACGTGAGTTATGGACGCGCTCACGCGAGCGACGAAGAAGTGTTGGCGGCGATGAAGGTGGCGCATGTGGATCAGTTCGCCGATAGTTTGGCCGATGGTTACATGACCAACGTGGGTGACGACGGTACGTCGTTATCGGCGGGGCAACGACAGCGAGTTGCATTGGCGCGAGCGGTTTTGTCGGACCCGCAGATTCTGATTTTGGACGAGGCAACGAGTCAAATTGATGGCCATTCCGAAGGTCAGATTTTAGACTCGCTAAGAGATTTCATTAAATCTCGAACGACGTTCATCGTGACTCACCGCCCTTCGTCATTAAAATTGGCGGAACGGGTGATTGTGATGGAGTTAGGTGAAGTCGTTCACGACAGCAGTGTTGCCGACGCAGTTGTTGGTTCGCATCAATTCCAACAACTGTTTTCTCGGGCAGCCTAGGCTTACGGTTTAGCTGCGAGTTTCCTTTTTGAATTGTTAAAAGCCCTGATTGAATCGGTAGAGTTTGATTGTTGGCGTTTTCGCTGTGGTGGCGATTGGTGTTGCTAGCATACCGTGTTTGCCTCACCGTAGATTGGCTTTCGTTGATCTATCGTCGGAGTTAAGGGCTTGATACTATCCGCGGCGTCATAGGCATCTGGGTGGTAATTCACCGTAAAAAATCAATCGATAAGTCGATTTGGTTGTAGAGAATTAACGGATAAAACAATGAGGATTTTTAAGAAGTCCTTTAGTCAAAATAGAAACGGAGGTCCTGCCAAGCCACGCATCATGTTTGTGTCACATGAGGCGACACGGACAGGTGCGCCCAGAATTATTTTGAATCTGTTACGGCATTTTGCGGAAAAGTGCGATGTGGCCTGTGAGTCGATTTTGCTCAGCGGCGGGCATTTGGCGACTGATTTTCAAAACCACTCAGTGGTCGATTGCTTAAATTTGACGAATCAAAATCGCGAAGGAATTCGGAAACGCGTTCGTGGTTTTGCTGGGCGGTACCGAAACCAACTTCCGACGTTGGCGGTTTGCAATAGTATGGAGTCGCGTTATATCACTGAAGAATTAGACGCCATGGGTGTGCCATGCGTGTCGTTGGTGCACGAGTTACCTTTTGGGTACACGGCGTCCGATTACCAACACGTATGCTCAGTTTCCAAGAAAGTGATTTTCCCGGCCGAGTACGTTCGTAATAAGGTAAATCAGTTGACGGCGTTGCCCGCTGATAAAATCATTGTGTTGCCCCAAGGTTTACTGACGCCTGGGTTTGGTTCTCGAGTTTGTCGTGAAGAGGCAAAGGCTGGTCTTCGTGAGGAACTAGGACTGCCGAGTGAAGCGTTTGTGGTGCTTGGTTGCGGCACGCTGGATCTTAGAAAGGGAATTGACCACTTTGCAAATGTAGCGCGCTTTGTCTGTGATGCTCAGAAGGCCGACCGTCCTGTTCATTTCGTGTGGGTCGGCGGAGGGCCCCAGTGGCCACATTCATTGCACCATTATTTGAAAGTTGACCTGGTCAACACTTCAGCTAAAGACAATGTTCACTTCATTGGTGAACGTTCGGACGTGGAGCGATATTTTGTTGGCGCAGATTGCTTTTTGATGGCTTCGAGAGTTGATCCGTTTCCGTGTGTAGTCCACGAAGCGATGGCTGCAAGTCTACCGGTGATCGCATTCGAAGGTGCGGGCGGAGCTCCAGAGGCGATCGCCGAAGGCGCTGGTTTTGTTTTGCCGTACGCGGATTACGCGCAAGTGGCCGCGACTATTCGATTGATGCGAGATCAACCCAAGGTGGCTAATGGAATTCGTGATCGAGCGTTGCAAAGAGTGCATCGAAAGTACCAGTTTAGTGACTACGCAGAAAAAGTAGTTGATATTTGCGAGTTGGTTGCCAAAACTCAACTGCGAATCGAAACAACAACGCAGTCGTTTGACTTGCGACTGCATCGTGCTGGTTGATTAATACGCTCAATTAATAACCGTCTTAGGTGGTTGGCAACGATAACCTTGCGCTAAATCCGAGGCTTAGAGTTTGTGAAACAAAACTACTCAGACTTTGGTTTTAAACGTTAATGCCTTGTCGGCTAAGCGATTCAGACAAGTTGAGTGAAGAGATTAGACGCGAACAATTTATTCCTGTCGCATTTTGGAATGTGTTTCTTGCGCTATATTTTGAAGACACTTTAGACACTTAAGTCAACTGTCAATCTCAAAATAAAAAAAATTGCTATCAGTTGCTTTGCGGTGAAATTGTTTTTTTTGAGATCTAGCTTTACTTTTTTGAGCGCAGCCAACATACTTTGCTTCTCGATTTTGCTCAGTGGTTCCTGCCCCGTTATATTCATATTTATCAACGGAAATCAGCATGCGGTCTCGACAACTGCGACAGGTTTCAGCCTGTCAATTTTCTTCACGCTCGTGGTCTCTTGAAGAAGACCTAATGGGCTATCGCAATTTTGGCTTTGATTCGATTGGAATTTGGCGTCAAAAGATTGAAGATTATGGGGTTAGCAAAGCAGTTGATTTGATTCACGAATCGAGCTTGTCAGTGTCGTCTTTGCATTTTGCCGGCGGTTTCACAGGCGATGGTTGTAGTCTTGAGAGTTCAATTGAGGATACGTTGAACGCGATTGACCTAGCGGCTCGATTGAATGCGAACTGTTTGCTGATTCATCCAGGTTCGTTAAACGGTCACTTGAAGTCTCATATCTCAAAAGTGTTTCAGGCAACTTTGGATAAGATTTTGCCATACGCGGAGGCTCGTGAGGTTCAGTTGGTCGTTGAACCGGTGCTTGATCAATCTTTTTCTCAATTTACCTTTCATCAAACGATCAACGAAACGATTGATTTACTGGACGTAAATGCAAGTTTGGGCGTTGCGTTGGATTTGTACCACGTGGGCATGGATGCGGCTGCCTTTGAGCGTTTGAACGAGTATGTAGATCGCATCAAACTGGTTCAACTAGCCGACCGTACTCGTGGTTCGTGGAACCTGCAAAAGCAACCGGGTAACGAGCGAAAGAGTTTTCGATTGCCGCTAGGTGACGGTGATATTCGAATCGAATATTGGCTCTCCCGGCTCAATGCTTTGGGCTATCGTGGCCCGTTTGAGTTAGAACTTTACGGCCCGAGTGTCTGTGGATGTCCGTTTGATTTACTTGGACAGGCATGCGACTTTATGAGTATGCCAACACTGCAACAATCGCTGGCAATCCGCGAAAGTAGTTAAACGTCAGTTGCTGATCTGATAGTGCTTTGAGCGGATGGTAGACTGAGTGGGTTAGAGCGTGTTCTGGTTTTGAGCGGCGTTTTAGTCGTCGGTGGGTCGGTCACGTAGGCGTTTGGTTGCCGACCGACGCCGTTTGGATTCTAGACGTCGACGTTTGGCAGAGGCCGATACTTTTTTCTTTTTCCGGGGCTGTGGGGTTTTTACAACCGAAAGCAGCATCGCTTTGAGTTTTTCTAGGCAGTCTTGTATGTTTCTTGGTTGGTCGCGATATCGGTGGCTGGTCAGCATGAAAATACCCTCGGCTGAGATCCGATTGGCGTATTGTGTCACAAACCGTTGTTTCATGAGCGGTGGGATTGCACCAGATTCATTGACCGACCAGCGAAGCACGGCTTTTGAATTTACTTTGTTTACATTTTGGCCGCCGGGTCCCGGAGAGCGCGCAAACGAAAATCGAAATTCCGAGCGTGGTATCGATATTTTTTCGTTAACGTACAACATGGTTTCTATTTTAACTGTCTAAGCCCTTCAATTATTGTAGGATTTCAACGACTAGGTTATTCGGTACTTTTCAAGTACTTGCGGCAAAGTAAACAACAATAAAAGCAATTGTTTGTGGTACCGACAATGGTGAGATAAAAAGGTTCGTCCAGAAATCTATACGTGTTTGGCAGCAGATGTTGTAATCTTTGTGCGTTGTTGAATTTGATTATTTCCGTTGCTAAGTATCTCAGCACAATTTTCAGGCTAGGTGCCATGCCTAGACGAAAGCCCCTAGGACTTTTCGCAGCTGAGGCGAAAGCCGAAAATTCTTAACAAGTCTATGCCTAACGTAACATCTCTTGTAAAGTCCGTTTTACCGTAATAAAGACGCACTATCTAAGCAAAAAAAACCGAGCTTTAAGTTGATCTGGCGGTATATTCGAGTACTATGGGAGTTGTCTGTTTCCGGCTGGAAATAACTCCTGTAGGTAGTAAATTGTAAACAATGCCAGCATAAAGTTCGGCAATACCCCGATACAGGTTTCACAAATTCAAGATGAGAGAGACTAATGAATTTCGAATATAAAAAAACACCAAACATTTGTTGTCTTTGTGTAGTGACGTTTTTTTGCATGGTAGCGGGTAATGTCTCGGTTGCACAAAACTTGAACCCTCGGTTTGGAACGGGGGATAACATTATGTTGGTAGGAGATTCGTTTAGCAACGATGGTATTACGGAATGGGCAGGGAAAGTTGATAGAAACGCCGATTTCTCCCTGGATTTTTTCTCAGCAGGCGGCCGAAGTATTCGACGAATGGATGAATTGTTTTCCAGCCAGTACACACCTGACACTTTTGATGCAGTCGTCATTGCAGGTGGAATCAATGATATAACTGGATTACGAGCAACCCCAAGTGCAATCCTTGACTCAATCGAGAGCATTATTGCTCAAACCAATGGTGAACACATCATCCTGACAACACTGCCACCTTTTGCTGGCAATAGCGCATGGACACCGACACTTCAAGCAAGGGCAGATGAAGTCGATCGCCTGGTCACTAATCTCGCAATGAATTCACCGTCAGTGAGTCTTTTTGACATCAGGTCTGTACTCGACACTGACAATGATCAAGTCATTGACCCCGAGTTGGCTTCAAGCGACAATTTTCACCCTCGAGGTTGTCCCTTGGCAGCCGTATGTGGCCAATCTGTAATTGCTGATAACTTCATCAATCAATTTGAGGAAGTAATATTAGGTGATTTGAACCAGGACGGTATCGTTAACTCTGAGGACATTTCGTCATTCATTGTAGTTATTTTAAGTGGGGATTTTCAAGCCGAAGCGGATTGTAACGAGGATGGCGATGTCAATTTCGGGGATGTCGGAGTTTTTGTCCAGTTATTGTTAATTGATTAGTTCAATTTTATCTTGTGATAATCCGAGATCATCTTCAGTGTCGCCCCAATTTCCACTGCAGTAGTAGTTGTATTGCGTCATCGATTTCGTAGATCAGCATCGCCCAGGACACTCGGTTTTTGTTGTTGCTACAATTACTGAAGGCACGAATGCCCTAGAAACTGAAAACGCATTAAGGGAACGATCTGCGACTCGTTCCTTTTCGACATCGCATAAACCATGGCGAGACCAGAAAATCCGTGAGCTGGGTAAACGACAGTGCCGTGGAGACAGGACCGATTGCGTAAAAAGAGAACTCAGGTGACAATCGAGCGTAACACATCTGGAGAAAAGGCCGTTTTTGCGTGTTGAATAGCTGTGCTAGAAAATGACGTGTCTTCTCGTAAAAAAGTAAAGCAAAAATATCTATGGCAGACAACAACATCGACGAAATCCTGAAGGCGTGGCCCTTTGACCCACAATCTGTAAACGTTCGCCTGTTGGAATTGTCCCATCGGCAAGTTTTGCAAATGCGAGTTGACATGGGAGTGCTTCAATTGGAGACCGACGGGCGTCCTGATGGAAATAAGTTCAATGGTCAGAAAACTTACTTTGATTTTTTGCAGCAAACTTCGAGTAAGGCAGCGGACGAATTTGAACTGAGCGATGACGTTTGTATGGAAATTGATCGCGAGTTTGTTCAGTTTTATCATCGTCGCGTGTGTTGGTTGCAGCTGAAAGAGTTTGGCAAGGCGGTCAAGGATGCAGACCATACGTTAGGCCTAATGGATTTTTGCAAGTCACATTCGCCTGACGAGCAATGGACGGTATCGCATGAGCAGTATCGACCGTTCGTTTTGTATCACCGTACTCAGGCGGCGGCGCTGTCGCATTTGAATATCGAAGACGAAGCAGATGATGTAAAAACCAGCGATCTCAGTTCGGTTGAGTTAGCGATCGAAGAGGTCAACGAAGGTTTGGAGAAACTGCACGAACTGTTCGTTGAATACGAAGCTGACGAACAGTTTGAAGAAGATGATTTGGTCGGGCGTTTACGTGAACTTCGCGAAGGCATGCGAGACAAGTACGACGTTGGAATGACATTGAAAGAGCAGTTGGCTGCGGCGATCAGCAATGAAGACTATGAACTGGCGGCGAGTTTGCGGGACCAGTTGTCCAAACGATAAGACGCTTCGCTGGGCTTCCTAATCCTTGCTAACGCCGTGAGGCCATGTATAGCGGATAGTCGCCGTTTCGTTTTATATCTAGGTTTGACTTTCGTGCTGACCGGTCTGTTCCAATGCAACCACTGGCCAGATGGACAGTTCGGCTAACGCTTTCATCTCAGATACCCGCGCAACAAACACCACTGCGTCGTTGGGGCCAACGAAATTTAAATCCACGTCGCCAATTACACGCCACTCTTTTTCTGTTTGCCAGTCGATCTTGTTGTTTTTGGAGTTTCGCATTTGAAAATAGGGTTTCTGCGATTCGTCCATGGACTGCCAATCTGTTTCGCTGCCGTAGGACACTGGCCGGGCTTCAAACTTCCGCAGGAAGACGTTTCGTTTGAAAGCGATCCCGTAGGGTTCAAAATCCCAGCGGCTTAAGTGGGCGCGGAATACCCGTTTGGAAACCATTTCTTTGAGCGTCATATCTGACAGGCAAGTAACTGGACGACGGTCGCGAGAAAGTTGATTCGAAGCCAGTATTTTTCGCGAGGCTAGGATCCGACCCAGTGCGGCGAGTTCGTTGTGACGACGGCGGCCGCTTTGGAAGATCAGGTCATCCAAGTATTCATCCTGAGTTTGATCTGGCCACGCGCCAACCCGCCGACGAGTCCAGTGAATCAAAAACGGTTGGTTCTTGATTGCATCAAAGTCCGTGTTCGGTTTGGGTGGTTCTTTCGAGTGGTCATACTGGTCCGAATTGAGTGTTATGGTTGAGCCCGTATTAGATTGCTCCGTAGATTCCCTGCCTGTTAACCACCAGCCTAACGCGCCGGCCTGCATCAATTGTTCAGTGACTTTCGGTTTGGTTAAGTTTGAATTGACTAAAACGCGAGTCGCATTGCCCGACCGAATTTGCAAACGCTGTTTACTAACTGCCAACACGTTTCCTCCATTACGGACCGACAGCAGCAAGGACATTGTCGCCAGTGAAGCCAGCAAGCGATCGGCGTCCAAGCGAGTAGGTTTGGCAATACCGGCCGTTACAGGATCACTCTTAGCGGGCGGATTTTGTTTGAGCCAACAGAAAAATGCCTTCAGAGGCGTTCCCTTTCGCAGCGCTTCGGAATCGAATGTGTCATCGACTTGTTTTGTTAGCCATTTTCGTTCAAGTTTGGTTGGTAGCGGTTCGAAGCGTACAACTGGAACACGAAATAGTTTTCCAATCCGACAAACAAACGGATCGGCAGTGATTCCGGTTGCGGTCATCAGTAACGCATGGCCGCCGACCGATTGCACACCAATGGTACGGACCGCACTAAACCAATCGGTTTCTTGATCTAATTTTTGGTTCAACCGCGAGCTGGCAATGTGAACCCAGTCGGCTACGGATTCCAGTAATTGCTTTCCAAGCCCAGGCATCCAAATCAAACATAGTGGCCGGTTGGTATCGTTTGAAATTTTGCCACACAAAGTGCAGGGGTCGCCGGCGAACAGGAACCCCTCCGTATCGATCGTTCGAATCCGTTGGATGATTCGATTTACGTTATCTGAAAGTTGTTGGCTCGGAACACCTGCCTTCAACGAGCGAATTTTAGACAGTGCATAGTTTGTTTCTGTTTCACGCGCCAGCGAGATAGTTTTTTCTGCAGGTGTGTGTGGGGCTTCAAATATCAACTGCTCTGGCCGTAGCAACGCTGTGTCAATCCGAGCCTGTTGGTCGTTGATTGGACGGTCGCGCATCTTGTCGCTGGCACCGCAAGTTGAATTTTCATTATTGTCCATCGGTTCACTTGTCAAAATCGTGACGCTCTGTCCATCAAACGCGAAGACGAAACCGGGTTAGTGAGTTATACTCTTGGGCATGAAGAAGCTAGTATTCCCAATCATAGTCGTTCTGGTTTGCTGTTGCACTATTGGAGCGATTTTAGCTGACTATTACCGCGAATCTCCGAAAGTAATTGCTGCTTCGCTGGTTGGACGCGATCGATGTGCGAGTTGCCATCAGCCTCAGACGAACGCATTTCATGGCTCGCATCATGACCAAGCGATGGCCATTGCAACTGACGAATCCGTGTTGGCTGATTTTAACGATCAAACGCTGGAACACTTCGGTGTGACATCTAAGATGTTTCGCGATGGTGATCGATTCATGATCAACACTGAAGGCTCAGACGGGCAGATGCATGATTATGAAGTCAAATATACGTTTGGTGTCGAACCGTTACAGCAGTACATGGTTGAGATTGATCGGCCTGCGGATGCCGCTGAAAATGAAATCGGCAAGGTTCAAGTGTTGCGAGTGTCTTGGGATACTCAGCAAAAGAAGTGGTTTTATCTCTCACCACCGGACGTGTCAGAGAAAATTGACCCGTCCGATCCGCTGCACTGGACGGGGACCACTCAAAACTGGAACACGACCTGTGCGACTTGCCATAGTACTGGTTATCAAAAAAACTTTGATGTCGCCACTAACAGCTATCGCTCGACCTTTTCCGAGATCGACGTCAGTTGCGAGGCTTGCCATGGGCCGGCCAGTTACCACGTCGAACTCGCTGAACGAACGAGTTTGTTTTGGGATCGTAATCATGGTTTTGGTTTGGCCAAACTAAAAACCGAAAGCAATCTCGCTCAGATTCACGCTTGCGCTCCCTGCCATTCGCGGCGATCGGAAGTCGAAGCAGGCTTTTCGCCGGGGTGCAACTTTGACGAATATTTTGCGTTGCAAACCATTAACGAACCCATCTATTTTCCTGACGGTCAAATCCGAGACGAAGACTATGTCGTGGGGTCTTTCACGCAGTCGAAGATGTTTCATAACGGCGTCAAGTGTAGCGACTGCCACGATGTTCACTCGACGAAATTAATCCACTCCGGTAACCAAGTATGCACGTCCTGTCATCAACATGCTGGTGGTAAGTACGATACACCCAATCATCATCATCATGCTGTGGGCACGCCTGGGGCTCAATGTGTCAATTGCCACATGCCGCATACGACCTACATGGCCGTCGATCCTCGCCGTGATCATAGTTTTCGAGTTCCGGATCCTGCGTTGAGCATTGCGATTGGAACTCCGAACGCGTGCACTGGCTGCCATTTGGACGCCTCCAAGCTCGCCGGCCACGATCCCAAGATTCCACTGTTGCAGTACAAGGATTGGATCGAAGCTGAAAAATTGGGTGACAAAATCGTTGCTGCGGAAATCAGTCGAGTCAACGATCGAATGATGTTGGCGATTGAGTCTTGGTACACGGACGAGTCAAAGGAGCGGACAAACTACTATCGAGATCTTGCGAAGGGGCTGACGGCGGCTTTGGAGGGCGGTAAAGATGCCCAGGCCGCTCAAGCCGATCTGTTGGTGTTGGCCAAAGACGTTCGTACGCCCGCGCTCATTCGCGCATCGGCTTTAGTGGGGATTAGTGACCCAAGTGTTTTGCAAGACGCCCAGGAAACTGCCATCAAATTGTTGCAAGACGACGATTTGAAGCTTGTCGACGCATCGCTTCGTTTGCTCGAACGTCAGCTCGGGATCGCACTCACAACGCCTGCGCCTAACGCAGTTGTGTATCGGCAATCGATCGATCCAATTGTTTCGCCGGTGTTGAAGATGTTGGACCACTCGGCCAGTAGGATTCGTGTTCAAGCCGCACGAACGTTGGTTAATCTACCGCCGGAGTTATTAGCACAGTTAACGGATGGATTGCAGCGAACACAATTCAAAAACGCGATCGTAGAATCTCAAGCATTGTTGATGCTGAACAGTGACCAAGCGATGTCACATGCGATAATGGGCAGTATAAATCAACAAGTGGGTGATTACAGCCAAGCTGAAAAAGACTACCGAAACGCGATCAAGGTCGAATCGAACATTGCGGGGCCGCGTACGAATTTGGCAATCTTGTTAGAGGCCAAGCTGCAGGTAATGAAGACCGAGGCTGACCGCGAGCGGACTTCAAAAGAGATTAAGGGGTTGCGGTTGGAGGAGAATGAGTTGCTGAAGGTTGATGTTGAGCGTGCAAAGGATTTGCCAAACACTCACTCATTGCACTATAGTTATGCGATGTCGTGTTACTTGCAGGGCGATTTGGAAATAACTAAAAAGCACTTAGGGATCGCGTTGAACCAACAACCTCAAAGCGAACAGTACTTGCAAGCAATGGCTTTGGTTTTGGAGAAAATGGAAGAGTTCGAAGCGGCAAGTCGAATGGTCGATCGTTTATTGGAACGGGCGCCCGACAACATTGGTTACCAGCAGCTGAAAGTGCGAATCGATAATAGTAATGCTCGGCAGTAGTCGAAATTAATTTTGTTATGACTTGAGGTAAACCATGGAGACTTACAAAATTGCCGGCGTCCAAATGGATATTGCAATCGGCGAACGCGATCAAAATTTAGCCGCGATGAAAACGCGCCTAGAGCAATCGCTGGCTGCCGGCGCGGCTTTGACAGTGTTTCCCGAATGCACCACTTCGGGCTATTGCTTCGAAACGAAAACCGAAGCGTTAGGCGTTGCAGAGTCGATGGACGGACCTAGCGTTCAGACCGTTATCAATTGGTGTCGCGAGTTTTCGACGTTTGTAATCTTTGGGTTTTTAGAAACAGTCGATCAACACCTGTATAACTCTTTGGCGTTCGTTGGTCCCGATGGTTTGGTTGGAAGCTACCGTAAAGTTCATTTGCCGATGTTGGGTGTGGATCGATTTACGACATCTGGCGATGGCTTTCGAGTTTTTAGTGCCGGCGAACTTCGAGTCGGATTGAATATATGTTACGACTGTTCATTTCCAGAATCCGCAAGAGTACTGTCGCTTCAAGGAGCGGACTTGATTGCGTTGCCGACCAACTGGCCACCGGGGTCAGGGGCCACCTCTGATTTGATTCCCAGCGCAAGAGCATTCGAGAACCACGTTTACTTTATGGCGGTCAATCGAGTTGGCAGCGAACGGGGATTTGACTTTATTGGGAAAAGCAAAATTTGTGATCCTAAAGGTAACACGCTGGCCTTTGCCGATCACAGGGACGAACAAATTATTTACGCGGACGTGGATCCGAGTTTTGCTCGAAATAAACACTTGGTTAGTGTGCCAGGCCAGCATGAAGTGCACCGCATCAATGACCGGCAACCCAGTGCTTATGGGCCGATCGTGAGTGATAAAACGTAGCTTCGTAATTGAAAGCTGCGTTGTGTTAAGTGTTGATGCTGACTGCATTTACCCAGGGGCGATGCGCTTTGATCGCAAGGCTAAGCTTCTTAGAGAAGTTCTTCTTTAACTAGCGTCGACGCTAGCAGCCGAAAGCACCCTCGTTCGCTAATCGGAATTATTTTTAAAGGTCTAATGATCCGAAGGCCGATCAAGAGTTGAACGTACTTTTGAAGGCATCGTAAATTGCCTGCCCCAAAGATCAGATTTCGAAAAAAAACGCGAAAAACCGTCTAACTTTTACACGAAACGTGTAATTTTTTCATTGACGCGACTCCTCCGGATCTGATATTTACCACCCATCGAAATGATCGTTAGTGATTAGATCGGTGCCCTCAAAAAAACAGAACAAATGCGGGGATGCGAAACCAACTTGTTTGGTTTCATGAACTGCTATTAAACCGACATTGCCTTAGTGGCAGTGCCGCATATCAATCACGGAGGATTGCATGGCGACTAGTGCAGCAGACGTCGAAGAAATCAAAGCCGTCTGGAACGAATACAAACCGGATTGTACGGACAAATTGCTCCGCAATCGTTTGATGGAACGATACTTTCCGCTCGTCAAATACAACGGTGAACGGATCTGGCAGCGACTGCCGGATGGAGTTGAATTGGATGACCTGATATCGGCGGGCGTCTTTGGGCTCATGGACGCGATCGATGCTTTCGATCTCGAGCGAGGAGTCAAGTTCGAGACTTACTGTGTGCCGCGTATTCGCGGTGCGATGTTGGATGAGTTGCGGACGATGGACTGGGTTCCACGGCTAGTTCGTTCAAAGGCCAGTAAAATCAACAACGCGACGCGAAAGTTAGAAACCAAACTTGGCCGAGCTCCGACAGTGGTTGAGTTAGCGGAGGCGCTTGAACTGTCGGTTAAAGAAACTGAAAAGATGATGTCCGACGCAAACGCGGTTGGGTTGATCAGTTTGAACAAAAAATGGTACGAAACCGACAGTTATAAAGATGTTCGAGAGATTGACATCTTAGAAGATAAAAAGGGCGAAGATCCAACTCGACGCGTTGCTAAAAACGATTTGATGCGTCTGGTTACCAAAGGCCTTAATCGAAACGAACGCTTGATCATCATTCTTTACTACTATGAAGAATTGACGATGAAAGAAATCGGCATGACGCTGGACTTGAGCGAGAGTCGCGTGAGCCAGATGCATTCGAGTATCGTTCAGCGGTTACAGCAGCAACTTGGCCGTCGTCGGATCGAATTCAATCGCTAGTCAAGTATTTTGACGCAGTGAACTGCCAGCTAAAGCTGACAATAATCCATACAACAAAAAGGCTTGCCAGAATTGGCAAGCTTTTTTTATGAATCAAACCTAGGGTTGATGACATCAACCATTGGGCGATAGACCTCTATTTTTGTAGGTAACTGTCGGCGATGCAAAACACTAAGAATGTCCAGCCGAAGGTGATCCTGAAAGTACCTTGAGCAAAAAACGTGTTGGCGACCACGATGCGGTTAGGTTTCATCAATCCACAGGTAGCAGATCGGCGTAACGCGAACGCGATCTGGGGATGGTGCGATTTTCGGGTCTGTGCCAAACACTCGCAATCCCATGTGGAACCCACCGAAGCCATTCTTGCACAGGCCGACATTGGGTGGCATACCGTTGAGTCGTTCAATGGTGACGTACACAGGTTTGAATGCGAGAATTGATTCGGGTAACGAGTTGTATTCGTCGGAACCTGTGTAGATTCGAACGTAATCATCTTGTGTGAATCGAGGATCGTTGGCGTACTGGTTGAGAATCGTTTTGCAATCTTTCTCGACTCCTAAGGCAATACAAGCCGCGATTTCGTTTTGGAGTCCTCTGCTTGATCCAGCATATACGGTGTAAAATGAAATTGCAACTATCGCACTAAACACTGTCAATGCGATACCCGGCGGTTTTCGATTGCGCGAGATAACTGCGTTAGCCAACAAAACGATGGCAATAATGATCGCCACGAGATAAGCGCCCAGAACATGCAACATCGGGCCGAACGAATGCCACCGCATTTGAACAATTGCGGCGTAGTGCCACCAAGAGATGAGTAACGCCGCGAAGGCAGCTACTCCAATCACGACAATAGACTTCGTATTCTGTTTGGAGCTACGCAATGGTAGTGGCCACAACGGAAGGTTTTTACGACACCGACGCCGCCAAAGCGAAGGTGGATTGAATT
>CAZHCH010000011.1:0-14028 GCA_964530985.1 uncultured Pirellulaceae bacterium
ATGGTCGATGCGGTTCCATCGACTGCATCGCCAAGCGTACGACTTTCACTGCCATTAAAAAATGCCTCTGGGTCCGAAACCAGCTTGTAAGTGGTTTCACTTGTCGAATGGGGGACCGAAGGGCAGCGGTAACTGTCCGGCATCTGATTGGCGAGCTTGGAGTTATTAGGACCATCCCATGGCTCGTCAAAACGGTATTGGTTATAGAGTGTACCTTGCTCGATAAACGGCAAAATCAACACCCGCCAACTGTGCATTGGAACGCCGTTATCGTCGACTTGCCAAGCTGGTGGGAATCGACCATGGGCCGATTCGTAATTCCAAATCGCTAACATGCACTGTCGCATATTGTTAAGGCAAGACAACCACCGTGGACTCGAACGTACCACCTGCATTGGCGGCAAGAGCATGCCGATCAAGATCGCAATAACCAACAAAACGCATAAAACAATTCGTTTTTCTTGGCTTCGATGCCAGATCCACCAAAAGACCATTACCGCGCTAGAAACCAATAAACTGTAAACGCCAGCAACGACGATCCCAACAGCAATCAGTGCTGTTAGATAAAAGAGGTGAATGATTTTAAATCGAAATGCTTCTGATGTTGGTTTCATAGGAACCCCAAGTTAAACAGATTCGATTGGTTGTCTCTAACGTATTGTAGCGTTTTAGCGTGTTGTTTTTTGCTTTGTACTATCATTACCGTTCGGTTTTAAGCTATCTTCATTGGGCTCAACCGCAATTTTTAATCCCGAGGCTGACTAGACTCCTGCCTTTTTCTTATGCTGGCGTAAAACAAACCCAATGACCATCCAACTGATCGTGACCCATCCGGGTGGATCGCATAAAGACGACTTCCTCGCCTGCTGTTTACTCGCCTGTCTGCATGGTGCTCCGATCCAACGACGAGAGCCGACCGACCAAGATTTGGCCGACGTTAACACATGTGTGGTCGATGTCGGAGGAGTTTATGATGCTCAGCTGAACAATTTTGATCATCATCAATTCCCCCGCAACTCGCCGCCACTTTGTGCCCTTTCCTTAGTCTTGCAAAGCTTGGGATTGTACGAGGACGCTTTGTCGTTTTGCGCGTGGCTTCGTCCAGCAGAATGGCTCGACACGCTCGGCCCAAATGAAACTGCCAACCTGATGGGAATTTCGCGATCGGCGTTTAATGATTTAAATTCTCCGATCGATATTTCACTGTTGAACCGTTTTGCAAATCAGTCGGAACTTACGCCGGAAAATCCGATTTATCAAGTGATGAGTATGATCGGAGATGATATCTTGGGGTATATCCGGTCGCTGCGAGGACGTTTGGACTACTTGCAGGAACATTGCCAATGGTGGGAGCTTGAAACCAACAGTCAACCGATTGTCGCTTTGTTCATTGAGCAAAGTAGTGTGATCGAAAACAACCCATCCTTCGGGATCAACGCCTTCATCGCCGAGCAAAACAGATCGAACGATGTCCATGCTTTGGTGTATCCTGATCGACGTGGCGAAGGGTACGGCTTGACTCGTTACGAAGACTGCCAGCGACTGAATTTTTGTCAAATTGAGGGACAGAACGACGTGCGTTTTGCTCACAAACGAGGGTTTGTGGCAAAAGTTGAATCAACCGACCCAGTGCGTTTAAAGGAACTGCTGGCTAGTGCGGTGGTTGACGATTCGACTGATTAGGCGGACAGTAGATTCCCAGATCTTTAAGTTAGAACAATCATGAAGAAACACGAATGGCGAGAAAAATTGGAAGACGGCGAAACTCGCTTGGTTACCGCTACGCGGCACGCCGGCAAGTGGCAATTGCAGTCACGTTTAAAGTCGGAGGACGAGTGGACCAAGTTCGAAAAAATTGAGTTAGAAGATCTTGAAACGCTTCTTGGAATCATCAAACGAAAGTACCAGCGAAACCGCGTGCCTCATTCACAGATCAAAGAAATCGAATCGTTAATCGCTGCCGCGAAACGCTGAACACCTGTTTTGCTTTGGATTCAATCTGCAGGTAAAATAATACTGGTTAACCAATATGCAGGCCTTAATTCTTGAGAGATTTATGAAAATTAAATTTTTAGCTTTGTTAACTGTAGCAACCCTCTTGCCTAACCATCACTTGATGGGTCAGGAAAACCATGAACAAGAGCCACCGCTGGCCCTTGTGCTGTCTCTAGGCGGGAAAGAACACACGATTGAAGCAAACGCCGAAATGCGTATCCCTGGCGAATTCAAAAACCCCAACGTCAAAATTCGCCCAGCGGGATACCGATTATTTCGTCGAAATGATATTAGTTTTCGATACCCAGAAGATATGCATTTTGATTACGAACACGCAGAAGGCGTCAAGTCATGGGATTTGGTAGGAGACGATGCCGAACTCAATGTTTATTGTATGCAGGAGTCTTCCGAGCAGTTTATTCAATCTGCCATCCGGGAAATTGTTTCGGTTGCAGATGAGCCAAAACAAAAAGTCAAAATAAAACGTGGCGTGAAAAAAGTGAGTGGTGTGGAACTAAAAACCTATGAATACTCAATTGATTTTGGAGAAGGGTACTGGGTAAACACGTATGCACTTGAATTGCCTCCCACAACGGAAAATAGAATGCTTTTGTTTTCTCGTGAGTTTGACGGAAAGAAACTGGTAAAAGAGTGCGTTGAATTTGAGAAATTGGTGCTGGGATCACTTAAATGGAGTAGTAGCAACAAATGAAAATTTGACATCGTGTTAGCTTTGCATAGCTCACTTGTCCGCGACGAGATGTCTTTTGATTTTCACCAAGCAAGTTTATGATACGGCAACGCTAACCAACCGAACGCTCCAACATGAACTCGCCAATCCTGCCATTAAAAAACCCGCCCATCGAGCACGTTCGGCCGCGATGCTATGCTTGCTACCGACCAAAATACGCTTGCTTTTGTAACGCGATTCCGAAGATTGACAACCAAACCAACCTGTTGATTTTGCAGCACCGAATTGAACGGACTCACCCTTTCAATTCGGCTCGAATTGTCGATCAGTCGCTACAGAACGCTAAATTAATTGTGGGCCGAAACATGGAACTGGCCAACATGAATTTGGGCATCAGTAAAAATGCAGGCCTGCTGTACCCTCGCTGGAACGCCAAGTCGTTAGAAAAATTAACAACAAGCGAACTGCCCGACCAATTCGTGTTTTTGGATGGCACGTGGAATCACGCTCGAACGATGTACCGCGATATTCCGATCTTGAAGACGCTACCTTGCTATCGTTTGACCCCGGAATTTCCCAGTCGGTATTTGATCCGCAAAGAACCGACTCGCGATTCATTATCGACACTTGAGGCCGTGGTAACAGTCCTGCAACAGGTCGAACCCGAACTTGGGGGACTCGACCGTTTGATGGCAGCGTTTGACTTGATGAACCAACAGCAAGTGGACGAACTAAAACGCCGCAACATAAAACTCCGTGGCCGATAGTTTCACTCGCGACCACTTGGCTACGGACTACTACTTAGCCGCCGCTGGCTTTTTCTTCTTCGGCTTTGCTCCGTGAGGGTGCGGTTCGTCGACAACTAGATTTGCTGGGAAATCGGCTGCTTTATCACCACCACGGCCACGTAAACGAATGTTGTTTGACCGCCCCGCTGGAGCATTCATGGGAATATTCATGCCGCCTAACTCGGCCATCATCTTGTACAGTTGCGTTTCCATCTTTCGGGCTTGTTTTTTATGTTCCGGCGATCCGATCAAATTGCTTTGCTCGTCAGGATCGGCTTGGATATCGAAAAGTTCGTCAGTATCCCAAAGGCCGTAATACGAGTTGTACTTGAACTTGTCACTGCGAATCGAAAACACGGTAGGCGATTGCGGAAAGTTTTTTTCCCAGTAATACACGTACAAGAAAAACTTACGCCAGGAAATGTTCAGGCCTTTGGCCAACGAAACAAAACTCTGCCCGTCCATGTGCGGTGGTTTTTCTAGGCCCATGGCTTCCATGATCGTCGGTGCGATATCGATATTGGCAACCATTTTATCGACGACCGTTCCACCTTTGAACAGTTCAGGGCACTGGACTAACATGGGAACTCGAATCGAAGTCTCGTAGGCCACTCGTTTATCGATCAGCCCATGTTCGCCAAACATAAAGCCATTGTCGCCCATGTAGATGACCATCGTTTCGTCAGCAATACCCATCTTTTCTAACTGCGTCATCACCGCACCGACACTATCGTCGACCGAACAAAGGGCTTCACAGTATCGCTTGTAGTGCTGTTCGATGTCAGCGTCGCCTTGGTAAGGAAAGTCAACTCCATGCCAACTGTTTCGTTGGTCGAGCAACCAACGTGGCCGATTGAGAGCGTTATTGGCGGGCTTGGCTTCGCTGGCTGGACGCTTAAACGGTTTGTCCGCAAACTTTTTCGCATACTTCTTTTCAGGTGTGAAGTTATCGTGAACCGCCTTGTGAGAAAGATATAAAAAGAAAGGTTCTTCGCTGTCGATTTGTTTTTCCAAAAAGTCGATTGCGTAACGAGTTAGCAACGTCGTGATGTATCCGTCTTGTGAGACTCGTTTGCCGTTTTCGTTGATTGTGTATTCTGGGTTCGGCGGCATGTAATAACCTTGGCCGCGAAAGCTAACCCAGTAATCAAATCCAGGCCGAGCCTCGTCGGAGTGGCCACCCATGTGCCATTTGCCGATAAAGCCCGTTTTGTACCCAGCGTCTTGCAGGTATTGGGGAAAAAACAGTGTGCCTTTGGGAACTAGGCGTTGATTGTCAATGACGCGATGACGAAAGGTATACAAGCCCGTCAAGATCGACGCACGGCTTGGCGAACAGAGCGATGTTGTGACGAACGCGTTTTTCATGTGCACGCCATTGCGAGCCAACGAATCCAAATGTGGCGTTTCAGCAAACTGATGCCCCATGAAACTCATCGCATCGTAACGATGATCATCGGACAAAATAAACACAACGTTACGCGGTTTCGCCCCCGGTACCTTTTTCGCTTGGACGGTTAATGGAACGGGAACGACATCAGGCATGTTCGCTCCCTCGTTAACTCCCGGATTGTCACCGAACACAACTGCCGCTGCCAAAATCACAAAAACCGACATCAGTAAAGCGGGAATTCTACTATTCATCAACATTGAACCTAGAAAAAATCGTTGTTAACCAGCCTGTGAAATCATCGGAGCGCAGTCTATCAGACTTTCCCAGCAATCAAAGTAATACTATTCGATTTATGAACAGGGAAGAAGCTATTCGAGCGCCTTGATCTTCGGATGAGCAAGCAAGTATTTGGCTCGTTCGGTCGCGAACTTGTTCAGGCCCGTTTTTGTGCCTTCTTGGGTCGCTGTCTCAAACGCATCATTTGTCATCAACTTACGCGTGTCTTGCTTGACATCTGCTTCGATCACTTTTTTGAACTTTGCAACGGTCGCCGCGAAGGCTCTGGGTTCCAAATCGTTAGCAGCGATTGTCTTCAGTTTTGCAAGATACTTTTGTTGCAACTCTGGAATCGCCAACAGCTTGCTTCGTAGCGGGAAGCGGTCGGTCATGCTGGTAAGTGGATCAAGTTCGAAACCGCTACCGGTTCCAACTTGCGGAGGAGGCCCGCCCGCCCTATTCGGTGGTCCGCCTTGAGAAGGTCTCCCAAACCCGCCCCGAGGAGGTCCGCCTCGGCGACCGCCCGGCCCACCACGACGCATTTCACGAAACGATTCATTCATGTCGTGCGGAATGATGTGAAACTTACCTTTTTTATCTAAGTAGATACTGTAGTCGCTGGCTCGCACCCAATACCCGTCGCTGTTTATAAAGCCGACATCGTACGCTAGAAACCAAAGAGCCGATTCGATATCCAACAACGGTTCGAGCTTGCCGATCAATTGATCTTGGGGCGTTTCATTGAGCACCTTGCAGAAATTGATCAAACTCTTCCAAGCCTCAGGTTTATCCTTTGATTTAATTTCAAAACGACTTTTGTACTCTTCAATGTCTTCACCCAAATATCGCAACCCGCCATCCCCTCGCGGGCTGCCTAGGACTTTCCAACGAGACCCTTTTCGGGTACCAAAATGCTCCTTAACAAATGTTTTATTGAATTGCTGCGCATTCGCGTAAATTCCCCAAGAGCGACCGTTAACCACGACTTTCACAAAGTTAACTTTAGGAACGGGAATATGTCGGCCGGCAAAATGCGAATACAGCGCCGAACTCATCATCGAGGCGTCACCGTTGCAGTTCAGGAAGTTGAGTGATTTATATCCGAGCAACTTTTGGTCGTCATCCGAATAGTCCATTGAGATATTGAACGAACGTTTATTGCCTTCGCTAAGGTGAAAGAACGAAGACGCGCCTCGAAAACTTACACCAACATTGGGATACTCTTTTCCGTCAACCATCATCAGGGCAGGCACTTCAACATCAGTCGGCTTAAAGTCCTGCAACTGCTTCTCCCAGTCTTCGGCTTTAAAGGTTAAAAAAACTGTACGCAGTACACTGGGGTCGAAGAGATCCTCCGACGAAAAGTTTGTAACCTGAGTCGGGGTGACCTTGGGGCCTGGTTTACCAGTTGGGCGATTACCGCCTCGCGGTCGTCTATGGGGACGAGTTTGCTCACTCTTGATTCGTTGGATTTCTTTTCTCGCGAGCGCCCGTTCGTGTTCGTTGAGCCTTCCATCGTTGTCCGTATCAAACTTTCCAACCAACATGACATCCGGGGCGCTGGGCCCTCCAGGCCCCCCCGGGCCTCGTCCGGGTTGAGCCTGCACTTTCGAGATGGCAAAGACGGTGAATGCTAAACAACCAGCAAAGCCGATGACTCTAAACAACCTAGGCATCACGTGACTCCACTCCAAAACAGCTCAACAAACAGACGACTCGGCCTCAAACCCAATATAGCTATTGCGGTACAAACTGATATGGGGGCACCATCAGAACGCTTGCTCAACCTTGTGTTTGCTTTAAAGTCACTTCGTTATTCGTGTAAGCCAAGGCACACCTAAGGCTGTTCGTTTTTATTTCGAATCAGTCTTGTTGCCATGAATGCAAAGAGCCGAGGAATCACCGCAGTGGCGATCGTTTAGCCGCTGAAATGAAGTGGCCCTCTTTAAAGAACCGAGTCGTTGCCTCGAGAACGATCGGTTGGTTCATCATCGTACCATGCAGCAACGGGTGCACCATGAAGTCGCTCGCTCCGGTCAACTTGGTTTCGTCGACACTGACCGTATAGTCGTCCTTACCTTTCAATAAGAAGTTGCTGTACGCCTCGTTCAGCTGCCCACCCGCGATGATTCCAAACTCTGCCGACGGTGTTGCCAACTGCGGAGATAGCTTCGCCCAATCGCGTGCCAACTGGTCGCCACTCTTGCCTGCAAACGTTCGGAACAAGTGACTGTTCTTAAACGTTCGAGCCACCTTGGAACCTTGGTTGGGTGGCCCTAACATCACAATTCGACGAATTCGCGGATCGCCATTTTGTTTCGCCTGTAGATTCGTCGTGTCATGCAGATAGTGGCGAATCACGATATTCCCTAGTGAATGAGCCACAAAATAGATATCTGTAACTTGATCTCCCAAACCATCAATCACCGATTTCAGAGCGGCCGCATGTTCGCCAACGGGCTTACGACTACTGGCGTAACTAAAATTGACTGTGGTAAAGCCTTGGCCTTGTAGGTGTTTTTCCATCACACCCATCGAACCACTGCTCCGCACTAGGCCGTGCAATAGAATCACGACTGGCCCAGCGGGCTTGGCAACCTGTCGGGCTTGAATTTGCTGCTGCAGTAGTTGCTGGCAATGCGCAAAATTCCCCCAAGCTCGTCGTACAAGAGTCGGATCAATCAACCGACAATGTCCAGTTTCGGAGTTTTGCTGAATTCGCCAACCGCTAACGTTTCGCAAGTCCGTCCAAAACTGTCGTCCACCGCCGGTTCGCACTGGCAGATTTAGATAGCCTTCTGGGTCTTCATTGTTCAATGGTTTACCTGCCTGCCCGTATGCCGTTTGGCTTGTCACAGCAAACAAACTTATTATCAACAGTGCTAAAACGGTTCTGATCAAAAGGATATCGTTAACGATCCAAATGAATGTTTTTTTTGTTGCAGTGTTCATTGAACTGAAATAATAACGACAAAGAAATGAAATTTAATTTACCAACAAAAACAATTCGGCGACATACTTTTCATTAATCCGGTAAATCTGTAATGTCCGCCATGTCGTGGCTTTGCGGCAAATCAGCTAACTCATCCAGCTCAAACAAGTCCAAGAACCTGTCGGCAGTGCAATAGTACTTGACTTTCGGCGTTTTCTCATCGCGAGTCTCTTTCAACAGCTCGCGTTTTATTAACTGTTTTAATACGCCACCGGAGGGTTTACCACGCAGTACTTCGACCTGTTCACGAGTGATTGGTTGGTTGTAGGCGACCACCGCCATCACTTCAATCGCCGCTTGGCTCAACCGAACCTCTCGATTTCGTCCAAAAAATTCCTGTTGAAAATCAATCAATTTCGGATCGAGCACCATTTCGAAAACACCGCCGTCAACTTTAATTCGATAGGCAGCATTCTCTTTTTCATATTGTTGGTTCAGTTCACCCACGATCTGGGTCACTTCTTTGGGGCTAACGTCGCGTAGTACAGCCGCGATCTTGCGGCTGTTCAGTTTGACATCACGAGGAGCCCCCACAAACAAAATCGATTCAACAATCGACTTTGGCGAAACGGGACAACTTGCATTGTCATCGATAACGTCTTTCAGATCCGAATCTGCATTATCTAAGTCGTCGTTGGTTTCGGTTTTATCTGAGAAACCAACCGTGTGCTTAACGCCCGTTTGCGCTTCAATCACTTCTGCGTAAGCCGCGCTCAGTTGATTTAACGAGAACTCTGCGTCATCATTCGGTTCGAAGAATGAGTCGTCTTGACTATCTTGATCGCGCGCACCGGTTTCGTCAGCGTAGTCAAAGTCGTTTTCGTTTTCAGATGCAGGAAATGCCATACCTGACTGTACTTATTCGGCCGCCCGGAGCCAAGGTCGGTTGCACCAGAAAGGCGCCCATCATTGAGCGACATGCCACGTAATCCCTCTTTTGACGCATTGTTTTGCACGGTACAACTTACGTGACGGATTATTAGGTCGATGACGGAATCTGTGTGCGAGTTGTATAACTGACGATTTCAAAAAACAGTTCTGTGGGTAGGGGAAAATCCACATAACACTTCGGCCAGTTTGCGAATGTTAAGTGTGTAGGCCACTATGCAGCTTGGACTATCGCGTTTGCTAAATGTGTGTTTAGCTACTCGGAAAAATTTCAATGTTATCGATCGCTTCCTCAATGACACGCCACAATATGCTGCAATGCATTTCGGTAGTTTTGATTTTAATCATATCAAGCAGTTCAGTTACCGCTCAAGAAAAGCCCAACATTGTCTTGATCAATCTCGACGATGCGGATACCAACATTCTATCCGATGAAGTATTGGCGGTTCGTTTTCCCAACTTAAAGAAGCTCGCCGACCGTGGCTTACGGTTTACCAACCTGCATGCAACCACACCATTGTGCGGACCGTCGCGAGCTTGTTTGCTTCGAGGACAGTACGCCCACAACACAGGGGTTTTTGTCAACGAACCGAAGGCCGAAGTTGCCAACGGAATGCCGGGAGGAATTCGGCACTATCGAGATCAAGGTTTTTTTGAAAACGACTTGTCGACTTGGATGAAAATTGCAGGCTACCATACAATGATGGTCGGCAAGTTTTTGCACGGTGACTTCGTACCGGTATTACCTCAAGGATGGGATAACTTCGATTGTTACTTGGGAGCAATGTACTACGATTTTCATCGTATGACCGACGAACTGCCTTTGGGGAAGTGGACGAAAGCGGAGCCAGGTGTTTACCGTACTAACTCTGAAACCGAATCCGCGTTGAAAGTCATACAAGCCCATGCTGATGACAATAGCAAAAAGCCATTCTTTTTGTATTTGAACCCGCTGGCCCCACACAACGGCGCCAAGCAAGGAATGGTTGATACCGAACGCTACGGTGAGTTTTGGAAAGAGGTATTGGTCCCGATCGACGAAAGTTACGACGAAGCCGACATTAGTGACAAGGCTGGAGGCTTTGAGGGTTTGCCGCGTATCCCCAAGTTTTTTAAGGTTTACATGAAAAACCATTATCGAGATCGATTGCTGGCGACCCTTTCATTTGACGACCAACTTGGCGAGATCGTTAAAAAACTAGAAGAGCTTGACCAGTTAAGCAACACTTTTATTTTTGTAACATCCGACAACGGATTTGCGTTGGGCCAAAACCGAACGTTTGGCAAAGGCTATCACTTAGATCGTGCAACGCGTGTCCCGCTTCTGATTGCAGGACCCGGCATTTCTTCGGGCGTAAAAAATCATCTGCTAGCCCACATCGATTTAGCGCCAACGATTGTTGATATTGCTAGCGGAAAGATTCCGTCGCTCGTTGACGGGAAATCATTCAAGCAACTAATCGACGACCCAAATTCAGTGTCAGAGCGAGACTGGCGAGAATCTATTTTGATCGAAAACTGGGAGACTAAATCAATGCTAGGCACACCTCTTTTGTGTGCGTCTAATACGATGCGTAAGTACGATACTGTTTACACCGAACACGCTAACGGAGATTTCGAATACTACGACCTGTCTCAGGATCCTATGCAATTAAATAACTCGTATGATTCATTGTCAGTTATTGAACGATCGGCGTTAGCAGTCCAGCTGCGTTCGCTAAAAGCGGATGGCGAAATGCATGTTGGCCTCATCTCGCCAGCAGCTGATTCTGAGAATTTTTCGGGGTCAGTAGAGCTAACAGGCATCGTCGATGCGCCAGCAGGCTTGGCCGGCGTTAGTCTCACCTTGAAAGACGCTGCTACTGATAAATACTGGGACGGTAACGAGTGGGGTACTAGCCTGCAACAAGTCGCCGCAAATCTTGGCCAAAGGACTGGGCTATTATCAACATGGAGTTACGACTTTGATCCTGCGCCCGATCAGCAGCCTGTTGGAGCAGTTAGGTTATGGATCAAGGGGCACGATCTTGTTGGCCGGACTTCCGTACCGGCGGTTAGTTCGTTCAAGCTGAGCCTAAGTAAATTACCTTTATCGGAAATCATCAGTCCGGCCAAATTTGCGACCAAACCAAACCAGTGCACGATTAACGGAACTGCAGTTTCATCTAAGCAAGCTGACCACGTGCGTTTGGTTATCCGGCGAAAAGAGGACGGCAAGTACCTCAATGGATCAGAGTTCCAGAGCGAATGGACGTTTACATCGGTTCCCGTTGAAACCGACGGTACTTGGAGCACTTCGATGGAACTCGATGCCGGCGCTTATTTCGCCATCACGTACGCGGTTGACAAATCTGATGCTCGCGAGAAGACACCGCAAGTGCATTTGTTTTTCGTGGAATAAGCTGGGTGTGCCTCAGAACGCTTGGCTCACAAACCTTAGCAAGCATGCTGCAGCTTCGTGTTGCCGCATCGTTCGTTTTGTTTGCTCAAGCTGATGTTCTTTGAGCTTGTCTTCGGTTTGATTGCGAATCGCAATCGCCATGAAAATTTTTCCGTCGGCCTCCGTTGGAGCTTGAGGCCCCAAGTGCCCCGTGATCGCCGCAGAAAAGTCGGCTTCGGGAGTTTTCTCCAGTACGGCTTGCGCCATCTTTTGAGACGTCGCCAACGACTCGGCGGAGAAGTGATCTAGTGTGGTAGCGGGAACATCCAACCACTGAGTTTTCATTACTTCCCGGTACGTCACGACCGAGCCACAAAACCAAGCGGATATTCCGGGACACGGTCCCAATAAAGCTGCCACCATACCGGCGGTACAGCTTTCGGCGAGCACGATTTTTTGTTCGTGGACTGCCAGCAGCTTCGCTAGGTCAGCCGCTGCCGAATACGACAAATCAATTACAGAATCCATTACCACGTGTCCTACTATATAGTCTTTTCGCAACAAAGCATCTAAGTTCCAGCGATCGGTTAACTACCGGCCTAGCCTAGTTTCTTGTACACCCTTGGCATATTAAAATCAGGTTCGCCCTAACCTTTGGATCTGAAATCAATGAATTCTTCGACTGCATTCGAAAAGGCATGCCAACATGCACGCCAAACGGCTTTGCTCCAGTCTACCTTATCACTGTTAGAGTGGGACCAGCATACCAAAATGCCAGGGCGAGCCGCAGCCTATCGCGCCGATCAAATCACGGCCTTAGCGACGCAGGTTCATGCACGGCGCACTGACGAGAAATTCGGCCAATGGCTGGCCGAACTCGACTCAAACAAAACCACAACAGCGATCGGTGATGAACCTCCAACTGACCGGGCAACAAACATCGCGGGCTTGAAGCGACAATTCGATCGCCAGTCTAAGGTCCCTTCAGAGCTAGCAGCCGCCTTGGCTCGATCAGCCTCTGAAGGTCAAACTGCATGGGTCGCCGCGCGGCGAAACAACGACTATGCGAGCTTCATGCCTTACCTACAAACCATCGTCAATCTCAAACGCGAAGAAGCTGCAGCGATAGGATTCGAAGACCATCCCTATGATGCCTTGATTGACGAATACGAACCTGGCATGTCAACAGCGCAAGTTAGCTTAGTCATAAAAAAGCTGTCCGACTCGTTGGTACCTCTGGTTGCCAAAATCGCAGACAGTAAACACAAGCCAGACGATTCCATTCTGCGTCGCGATTTCCCAGTCGAAGCACAAGAGGTTTTTGCTCGCGAAGTCTCGACGGCCATTGGATTCGATTATGAACGTGGACGTTTGGACGTGACAGCTCATCCGTTTTGTACAGAAATTGGCCCCAACGATTGTCGCTTGACGACACGCTACGACCGAAAATTTTTCAACAGTGCGTTCTTTGGAACGATGCATGAAGCGGGGCACGGCATCTACGAACAAGGTTTATTATCAGCGGAGTATGGTTTGCCACTGGGTAGCTATTGCAGTTTGGGAATCCACGAATCCCAGTCACGACTCTGGGAAAATCTAGTCGGTCGTAGTCGCAGTTTCTGGAGACACTACTTCCCGATTGCTCAACAATACTTCTCTCAGTCATTAGGCGAAGTTAAAGAATCAGAATTTTACGAAGCAATCAACTGTGTGCGCCCGTCATTGATTCGAGTTGAAGCAGACGAGGCAACATATAATTTGCATATCGCCGTTCGGTTTGAGCTGGAACGGGATCTGATCAGCGGCGACTTGAGTCTTGCTGATTTACCGGCGGCATGGAATGATAAATACCAAGATTATTTGGGAATCGCCCCCCCAACTGATGCTGATGGCGTGCTGCAAGATGTGCATTGGTCAGCTGGGCTGTTTGGGTATTTTCCCACATATCTACTAGGAAATCTCTACGCCAGCCAGTTCTTTGAGACCGCTGAAAGAGAGCTTGAAGGGCTGCAACATGGGTTTTCACATGGAAGTTTCAGTGAGCTCAAAACATGGTTAAATCAAAATGTCCACCAACAAGGACAACGATTTGACAGCCTGTCTCTGGGTAAACATGTCACTGGACAGGAACTATCGCACGCCCAGCTATTAACACATCTAGAATGCAAATACCGAGAAATATACGACCTTTAACTCAGTCGACTTTAACGATTATACGAAACATTCTAATGAGATTTCCCTGAAAATTCGATATTCTGATAACTGGATCCGTTCTAATAACTAGATCCGCGGGTCGTTATGACTACCCCACAAGAAATTCATTAATCCAAACCAACTTTCGCATTAATTTAGAGCAGCATCAACAGGCAAGAAAACCAATGCCCTCATCACAACCACCCAGCCCCAACTCAACCATTGTTGGTAACTGCATCCAGTGCAGCGGTTTGGTGCGAGTCCCCTCCACAACCGACGCGAACGCCAGTGTGCGTTGCCCTCACTGCCAACAGACATTCCTGTTAATGAAACTGCTAGAAACCGCAGTCCCGGAAATAGAGGTTGTTCAGCCTAACTCTCAACCTCCGTCTCCGTCCCAACCTCCATCTCCGTATCAACCTCCATCTCCGT
>CAZHCH010000011.1:14128-58418 GCA_964530985.1 uncultured Pirellulaceae bacterium
CAACCTCCATCTCCGTATCAACCTCCATCTCCGTCTCAACCTCAAGCTGCCACGGGCAAACGAGAGTTGTATATCGACAAAACGACCGAAGTCAACAAGGACGCCTCCGGCAAATTTGTTGTCCCTTCTCAGTTGGCCAAGGGAGCTAGGCGACGTAGGTCTCGTAGCAGGAGCGGCAGGTCAAGGTCATCTTCATCGTCGCAACAACACCGCGACCCGCAACGTCGTCGCGAGACTGATTCTTTGCCACAACACGGTGCTGGACAAGCCACTACAAACAATCCCGACGCGCATCACTCTTCTGACGGCCATCCTAGCGCAGAATCGATCCAACGCCCGAAGGAGTCGCGTGAATATTCAACGCGTTCAAGGAGACCCGGCGACGAACACCTTCAGCCACATCGCTCCACTCGCCATCGAGATTCCCGTTTGGCACAAAGTCAAAACGACGCGAAGAGTCCCGCCAGCGAATTTTTTAAGATTTCGGCTGGAATTTGTTTGGCGCTGCCAATCGCATACCTGATTGTAATGTGGGTGTTCGTGCGAGACCCACTTGGAATCGGAGAGGGGCTAAGCAATAACGTACCGTTTTTGGTACCGACAGCACTACACGCTAAATCAGACTCAAATAAAGACGAAGCTCCGGTCGAGACAAATGCAGGCTTCTTTGACACGGATGAAAATGATCAATTTCAGGATTCGACTGTTTCCGACTTAGATATTTTTAATGGCAAAATAGGCACCGGAGATTCTAACATTGGCGCAGAAGCGTTGCGCGGTCTAGATAATTAGCTAAACCACTCACGAAGCGTTTCAACCGATACATGGTGTACCCACAGCCCAATGTGGTCAGACACAAATACGGCGATGGTTTTGAACCGAATGTGAGAACGATCGAAACCTTAACAGTAGGCCAACGCGAGCGATTGTTCATGAAATCACCAGAGCACACCATCAAGCTCGATCCCGATTTCCTCGACCGGAACTCCGGCGAAAACTCTCTGGCATTAATATCATCATTTGACACCCAGCCGGCACTCAAGCTCCTGACAAAGCATGGAGTTTTTCTCTGGGGCAGCGATCAGCTTAATAAATGGGTTCACCCGGAAGATCTCGAGTTGGCGTCGCAGCTCATTCCCGGCTATCGTGTTTTTCGTCGAGAACCCTGTCGCGTTCAAAAAGAGCGCGACGAGGGATACGTCGAAATTTTTTACGGCTCTCAATCGCTTCGAATCCGCCCTATCGTTTGGCTGGAAGTACACTCAGAAGGTTTCACGATCGGTGATCGAGTCGAAGTGTTGTCCGATCAGGGTAAACGCCGTCCAGGTTTGGCGACCGTTCAAGAAATGCGATGGAACCGCCACTTGAAGCAGATCGAGTACAATTTAGCTAGAAACGAATTGACCTTCCGGCGAGTGTACACTAGCAAGGAGCTACGACACGCAACCAAACTAAATAGTTTTCTCACAAAAAAACAACTCCAACGAAACTCACTTCGCTAAACGCAAAACACCTTCTTTAGCAGTCCTCTAAGTCACACCAAAACAAGTCAGCTAAAAAATGGAATTAAACTACACGCTCATTTACTTGAAACTAATTGAAGAAATCGCGCAAGATGGCGAACTGAGCTATAAGGAAATCTATCAGCTCGCCGAATGGCTCAAGAATAACAAGGAAGGCAGGAAGTCGTGGCCAGCTTCGGTGTTCTTCCCGCTGCTAAAGAACGTGTTCGCCGACGGGAAAATCGAAAGACCCGAAGCTGAACAAGTCGGGCGGTTGATTCAAAAAGTTCGCAGAGAATGGGCTCGAGAGAATTCTTTGTGCGGAGCTAAGTTAGATCCAAGCCAGTTAGACAATTTAATCACGAAGTTCGACTCGTCTAAACCGGTCCTGCCCGTGATCGAAAACCAATTCAAAGTCGCTGCTACTGGCGACCCAAACGCAGTTTTCCAAGTTGATTTCACCGAGCCATCTTGTTGCTGCGATGATTTCAAAACAAATCGCCAGCACCTTCCCACCGGCCACATCTCCCGATGTTGCGAACACATCATGTTAGGGTACTCGCAAATCAGACCCGACGACGGTTGGCCGAGTTGGCTCGATTCGCTGCTTGAAGCCGGCTTTAGACCGCTACCAAATCAAAAGTGGACCGTTGTTCAATTGGGCGGACGCAATTACTTGGTTTCTTCGGCCGACCCCAACTGGGGAAACATCTACGCACAAGTGGATGGTGAAGATTTAAAGTACAGCTACCATCTGACCGAAAAACGCTGGGCCTACGATAGCGTACCGCAAGATGCTGAAGCGCTGATTGAAACCGTTTGTAAATTGTCCGGCTAATCAAAAACACAACGCAGAGACAGACCGGAGGCACACTCACTACTTAAACCCGAGCAGCTAAATAGCTTTCTAACGTTTGGCCAGCAGTAACGTGAATTGTTTGAGCACGATCGGGGCCGACCGAAATAAATTCAACTGGGCGACCAACCAAGGTTTCGATCGACTTAACGTACTGGATTGCTCCTACTGGCAGATCATCCAGACTTCGTGCGCCCGTAACATCTTCTTGCCAACCAGGTAAGGTTTCATAGATGGGAGTCAAACGACGTAGGTCGTTTACATGAGCCGGGAAGTAGTCAATTCGCTGACCGTCTAACTCGTAAGCGACACAGACTTGAATCTCTGGCAACTTCGACAACACGTCCAACATGGTGATTGCAATCGAGGTCACTCCGCCCAGTCGAGCGGTATAGCGTGCAGCGACGGCGTCGAACCAACCACAACGGCGAGGTCGCCCGGTGGTCGTACCGTACTCATTGCCTTCGTCGCGAATATGCTGGCCTTGTTCGTTCTCTTGCTCGGTAGGGAATGGCCCACCACCAACACGCGTCGCGTAGGTTTTCATCACACCGATTACGCTCGTCAACCAGTTGCCTGGCACGCCAGAGCCGGTTGAAATCCCCAATCCGGAACTGTTACTGCTGGTCACAAACGGGAATGTACCGTGGTCGATGTCCAACAAAGAACCTTGAGCACCTTCGAACAATACTTCTTGGTCTTCATCGATCGCGTCCAACAAAATCCGGTTGGTGTCGGTCACCATCGGACGTAGCACCTCCGCGTACTTGGTGTATTCGGCGATAATCGCTTCGGCGTCCAAAGAATCGCAGTCTTCGTCGCCAGCAGCAGTCAGCACACGTTTTTTGACTTCGACAATTTTACGAACTCGATCAGCGAAATCGTCTTGAATCATATCGCCAATGCGAATTGCAAAGCTACGACCAATTTTGTCAGCGTAACATGGACCGATACCGCGTAGCGTGGTGCCGATGTTGTCTTCGCCAGAAACCAAGCGGTTCCACATTTTGTCTTCAAGGACGTGCCAAGGCATCACGACGTGAGCCCGGCCGCTAATTTTCATCCGCGCCGAAACGTCGATACCGCGCGCCGCCAAGGAAGTAATTTCTTCAATGATTGTCGGGGGATTGATCACTACACCTGCAGTGATCAAATTCAAAACACCCTCATTCAAAATCCCGCTGGGAATGTGATGAAGCTTGTAGACGTCATCACCGATCACGACCGTATGACCTGCATTGGCTCCACCTTGATAGCGGACGACAAGGTCTTTACCTTCCGTGAGAAGATCGACCAATTTACCTTTGGCCTCATCACCCCACTGCAAACCAATTACGCATTTTCCTGGCACCCTGAACTCCTCAGGTTTTTCGAAATCGCTTGAGCAAAACGCTTAAGGCCGCTTCCGACTTGTGAATCTCGATGGTATTTTTTTGCCCGCGAACCACACCGTACAGGTCAGACGCGATCAAAAAACAAACGGCAAAGTCTAGTTTTGTTGCAGTCTATTGGTCAACTAGCGACAGAAACAAAACCGCTGTTTTGTAGCTTTTTAAAAGCCCTCCAGTCGAATCAACTGCCGAAAAACAAGCTTTATCGCTAGGGTTTACTCAATCCTTTCCGACTCAGGTAACAACCAAGAAATTCTCAGCAAGCATCTCTGACTCGCAATCGAAGCATACCCCGGACCTATCGCTCCTGCTTTTCTATCGGCAAGTTGACCGGCACATAGATTGGCTCGTTGTCGTCGAGCTTCACATTGTCGCTAATTGGACGGTCAATCCTGAGCTTCGGTCGACCATCTTCTTCGGGAGGGCCGAGAATTTGCCGCGCAAGCAGGCCAATAGCCAAGCCGGCGACGATCAGACCAAGTCGTGGAAGAAGTACTTTTAATCGGTTCATGGTTCCGCTTATATTCGATGCATTTGATGTTATCGCCGTTATTTCGTATTCGGTGATTTATTTAATGTTGTTACCGTGAACCGATTTTACTTACCCAACGACTTGGCAACGTCGGTTTTGTAGGCAGCCCTAGCCGGATAGATACCGACGATTACCGCCAACACGATCAACACAGGGATAACCAAAAACTCTGCAGGAACAAAATCAAAGAAACCAATTTCCACTCCAGTCCTCGATTCAATCAATGGCCCCAACCCAGCATTGAGAGCATGGCCGCTAACCCATCCAATCAAGCCGCCAACTACGGCCAACAAGACGGCCTCGCACAAAATGATCATCATCACTTTTGAGCGACTGGCCCCCAACGCTCGCATCACTGCGATCTCGCCTTGACGTTGATTCATGGAATTGTAAATACCAACGATGATACTGAGTGCCGATACGACGCAGATCATTGACGTTAGAAACAACAACAAAATTCGAATCGGATTGACAAACACGTCGAACAACCGCGTCACCTCGGCAACCGGGTTGACCGCCTGCGAAGCCTTCTGACTTCTGGCGGGGCGAAATGGGCTCCAGTCTAAAGTCGTCTCAAGATCACCTTCGTTAATCTTCCCAGGCAAATACAACGCGAGGGTTCCGTGCTTGTCATTTTTTGAAGTTCGCACGAGGATCGAGGAGACCTCTCGCTGCTCAATCGGCAACGGAATCCGCGTGGCGGAACTCGCCATAGGAGCGGGGGCAACCGAATCCACGTCGTTCGATTCACGGGGCGACTCGACGTTCGTTGAGATCACGGCATTGTCCGTTGGAACCAAGTGCTTGACGGACTCCATCGCCTGTTCAAATGTTTCTTCATCACCAAATGGGTCGCGGAAAGTCAGTTCTTCATCGGCCAAACTAACTTGCGTGTCAGTCTTTACATCGTTTTCGCCATCGGAGTTATCTGAGCCATCGGTCTGAAGCACGTTGTCATCTGCGATCGGTTTGGCGTGGTCTTCCATCAAGAAGAAACCCTCCAAGTTCAAAAACACCGCTCGGTCATTCGGCGTGCCGCTTCCATCCAAGATCCCGACGATCGTGTATTCTTGTTCGTGGATATGAGCTGATTCGGCGGTTGGGTCACCGTGGGTTGCTTGAATTCGATCACCCAGCTTTAGGCCTGTACGCCGAGCAACCGTGCGACCGATGACGCATTCAAAAAATCCATGTTCAGGACTTAGTTCAACAAACGCACGGCCTTCGGCGAATGTGAGCGTTGCCTCGGTTTCAACGTCCAACACAATGTCAGTGAAGAACTCTGGCGTCGTCCCAACACAGCGAAAGGCTAAATCAGGATTATCCGGATCAACGTAGTAATCGCCTAAGCTAAGTGGCACTGCAACATGTGTCCAGCGCCGGTAAATGCCAGACCGATCTAGCCCCATCGCTTTGTCTTGCTGTAGCTCTAAAGCGTCATCGGCAACTGCTTGGGCAAACAAACCTGCAAACGATCCTCCCGCCAGTGTGATCCCCGGGTCGAGTGCCGCAACGTTGTTCGATCCTTGCCGTGATTGATACACGATCGAGTTCTTTAGTTCACGCCCGCGCGACTCTTTATCGCGGAAGGCCAAGTAATACTCGTAGGGAATATTTTCGACCGGTCGGCTCAGATAGTAAACCGAATTCATCGTCAACTGCGTCCCACCGCCACGCGCGCCCACGATAATGTTGTAGCCAAAACTACTATTGCTGCGAAACGAGTCTTGTACCAAACCGTAAATCGACAGCACCGCGACAACCATCATCACGCCCAAGGCCATCGAAAGGATCGTCAGCGCCGACCCAGTGCCTCGATATTGAATACTCCGCCATGCGATTTTAAATACGTTCATTTTGAGGCCGCCGCTTTGGCTTGATTGATGACCAAGTTCAGTTCGTCGAGTTTCACCACGCGATCAAAACGATCGGCAACTTCCATAGAGTGAGTGACCATCAGCAAAGCCACGTTTTCTTCACGGCAGCTATCGACGATTAGATCGATGATTTGTTTTTGATTTCCCGGATCAACGTTTGCCGTAGGTTCATCAGCCAACAGCAGGGCAGGGCGGTTGGCCAATGCTCGAGCAATAGCAACACGCTGTTGTTCACCCACCGAAAGCTGATGAGGTTTATTATTCAAGCGATGGCCCAAGCCAATTCTCTCCAACAAACTCTTGGCTCGCGCCGAAGATACTTTTCCTTTTGCGAAGCTCATTCCTAGCAGCACATTCTCGTAAGCTGAAAACCCTGGCAACAAATTGAACGTTTGAAACACGTAACCAAGCTTGTTGGCTCGAATGCGATCTCGGGCGGCTTCGGAAAACTTAGTAAGTTCAATGTCGTCGATAAACACCTTGCCCGAATCTGGCTTGGTGATTCCGGCAATCGTGTGCAACATTGTAGTTTTTCCACAACCACTCGGGCCGATCAAAACGACCTGCTCGCCAGCAGCGATACTAAATTCACTGATATCCAGAATAGGGACACGTGTCCCATCTGGTTGAGCGTAAGTTTTTTTTATGTGTTCAAGTTTCAGCATCGTATTCTCAACTTATTTACGACGTTCCCGCATTTCGCGACTAAGCCGACGTTTATTGTCAGCGTCCTTGAGCGTTTGCCGCTTATCGTGCGTTTTTTTACCGCGACCGACACCGACAACCACCTTAACAATCCCGCGCGAGTTGAAATACATCCGCAGTGGGATCAAGGTCAGACCTTTTTCAAACGCCTTCGCGGTTAGTTTCTCAAGTTCCCGTTTCTTAACTAATAGTTTTCGCGAGCGTTTAGGCGTATGATTCCAAAAACTCGCCTGACGATACTCAGCAATGTCAGCTCCGATCAACCAGAGCTCTTTTTTTTCTACTCGCACGTACGCTTCGTTCAGCGAGATGTTCCCCTCACGAATACTCTTCACTTCACTGCCGACCAGCATCACCCCGCATTCAAGCTGCTCGAGGATTTCAAAACGATGCCGCGCACGACGATTCTCGGCGATTGTCTGGCTTTGATCCCCAGGCGCCTTGCTGTTTTTCTTTTTTTTCTTCTTTTGAGCCATAAAAAGTATCGATTTGCTGCGGAGCAACCAATCAAAAAACCCAATCCATCATAGGTGTGATCATGAAGCCTAAAATCGTACAACCAGACAATTTAACTAAAAACAGCCAACGTGACAGGTGAACCGGTAGTTCCTGCTAGAAGAAACAGGCCGAATTGAATAAACTTGTCACGTCTACTGGGAAGTATTCGATTGGTGAATGAGGTCCAATCAAGTCTTCCAATCAATTTTAGTACGGCATCCAATCCAACGTGTTCGCTTCGAAACCAAAATGTCTGAACTCCCAATTAACAACCAACTCCCTGTCATTGATTCCTCCGGCCCCAGCGGTGGTGGATCATGCGGTTCCATGGGCGGCACCAGTGCGCCAGCCAACGCCTCACGCCTACCGAAGTGGTTGAAACGACAAGTCCCAAAAGGCAATGTCGTAGGAGCGACAGCTAAACTGCTGGACGAACTCAAGCTAGAAACCGTTTGCGACAATGCCAAGTGTCCCAACCGAATGGAATGCTACTCACAACAAACCGCCACATTCATGATCTTGGGCAATGTTTGCACTCGTCCCTGTGGTTTCTGTGCCGTCGGTCGCGGACGCCCTGAAGCGCTTGAAGACGACGAACCAGCTCGCGTTGCCGAAGCCGCTCATCGCCTGGGCCTCAAGCACGTCGTAATTACGTCGGTAACCCGAGACGACCTAGATGACGGAGGCGCCGAACACTTTTATCAGTGTGTGACAGCCGTTCGGGAAAAAACTGGAGCCTCGGTTGAAGTTTTAACCCCAGATTTTATCAAAAACAAAGCTGGTCTCGATCGCGTTGTTGAATCGGCACCCGAAGTTTTCAACCACAATGCCGAAACCGTGCCGCGGCTTTATCGTCGCGTTCGTGGCCCGAAATCCGATTACGCATGGACATTAGGGCTGCTTAAGCGAGTCAAAGAACTTAACCCAGCAGTCAAAACCAAATCCGGTTTAATGCTGGGTCTCGGCGAAACTCACGAGGAACTGTTCGACGTGTTGGCAGATCTGCTGGACGCTGGTTGCGATTTTTTGACTTTGGGCCAATACCTACAGCCAGCACTCGATCGTTATTTGCCCGTTGTGCGCTATGTTCCACCCGAAGAATTTGCGATGTTAGGTGAAAAAGCCAAAAGCATGGGCTTTAAGAAAGTTGCTAGTGGTCCATTCGTTCGTAGTAGCTACCACGCCCGTGATATGGCAGAGAGCTTTTAGTTGTCGTGATTGAAATTACTATTAATGAACAACCTCGCGACGTCGCCGAAGGAATCACGTTAGCCCAACTACTGGTCGAACTCGGAATCCAATCACCGGCAATTGCAGTCGAAGTCAATCAGCAACTGCGACCAAGAAATCAGTTTGAAAGTACCAACTTGGAAGCAGGGGACGTTGTCGAGATCGTGACTCTGGTCGGTGGTGGTTAAGAACATGACCGAAAAACCAAGTACACCATCTAAAATTGACCAGGCTGCAAACTGCAGTGAAGCGGACGCCGATCAAGCCGATGTTTTCAAAATCGGCAAACATGAGTTTCGCAGCCGCTTGATCATGGGCACTGGCAGATACGAATCGTTCGAGCAAATGCAGGCGACTCATCTAGCCGGCGGTACCGAGTGTGTCACACTCGCTGTTCGCCGGGAGCGACTTAATGATAGCTCAGGGCGAAACATTCTGGACTTCATTGACCTGCAACGATATGTACTACTTCCAAATACAGCTGGAAGTTACGACGCCCAAACAGCCGTTCGCTGTGCAAAAATGGGTCGCGAAATCCTTCGGAATCTCGAAAACCCGGGTGCGGACTGGGTCAAACTAGAAGTTTTAGGAGACAGTCGCTCACTGCTACCGGACCCTTTCGAGCTTTTAATCGCAACCGAAACATTAGTTGCCGATGGTTTTGATGTTCTTTGTTATACCAATGACGATCCCATCACCGCTCGTCGACTCAAAGATGCGGGGGCAACCGCCGTCATGCCAGCCGCCAGCCCCATCGGTTCTGGACTAGGGTTGGCCAACCAAAATAACCTTCGACTAATCCTTGATGACCTCAAACGAGAGGATCCAGACTATCCGGTAATCGTGGATGCAGGGATTGGTACGGCCAGCGACGCCACAATCGCGATGGAAATGGGCTTTGATGCAGTCCTGCTAAATTCCGCGGTCGCCTTGGCCAAAGACCCGATCGGGATGGCTCAAGCAATGAATCTAAGTGTAAAAAGCGGTAGAATTGCTGGAAAAAGCGGCCGGATCCCAAAAACGAGGTATGGCTCAGCGAGCAGTCCAGATATAGGGGTTATCTCGAAAAGGTCAGGAAAGTGACCCTATTCAAAGAAAATCAACTAATCCTCGCTTTATTCCTAAATTACCTAGCGTGTGTTGGCTACAGAGCCTACAATTGGTCCCAGCCCTGATGTTATCTCATGGGGGTTTTAAGTCCGCGAAAGTGTGGCAATTGATGGTGGTTAGCAAGCCGCCGTTCATTGACAAACGCTCGCGAAACAACTATAAAATAACGGTGCAATACCTAGGTATTGGTATTTGGGAAGCACTTTTCGTTATCAAGTTAAGCATTTTTAAGTGGTGATTCAATGAAAATCAATTGGAATCTTTTGAAAGCCGGAGCGCTTCTGTTTGCATTGCCTTTAGTGGCAACCGCAGCAGTTTCTGCCAACCAATGGGTTAACGATACTGCTCCTATCAACCTAGATGTTGAAGTAGCAGAAGTCGAAAGCGGTATTGGTGTTACACGTATCCATGAAGTTGCTCTTAATGCAAGTGGTGCAATTGAAGGGCGTGTCGCTTCAATGGATATCAAAGGCACCGAAGGCATCTCAAACCTTTCTGTTCAGTTCTTGAGCAACGGTAAAGTCGTTCAAGAAACAACTACCTCTTCAGATGGTTCGTTTCGCATCGAAGGTTTAAGCGAAGGTAACTACTCATTCATCGCCTCTGGTGAAAACGGCTTCGCAGCTTATGGTGTTAAAGTTGTTAGTGAAACAGCTGGAATCGATAACGTAATGGAAGCTTCTGCGGTTGCTCCAGGTGTTGCAGCTGTTAAGCAGATTCTTGACAACAACAACTCTGAAAAAATCGCTGAAGCCAATACTAGTTCAGAAGACCAAGTTGTTATCGGTGCTAACCGTGTTAACTTGGTTGATGGCAAGCTAGTTGGTACTGTTCGCTCTCTGCAAAATGTCTCAGTTGACGGAACAATGGTTCACATTCTCAGTGGTGACAAGGAAGTTGCAAAAGTTGCAACTGATGAAAACGGTAGCTTCTCGATCGATGGAATCACGTCTGGTGTTTACAACTTCGTTTCGACCGGTCCTAGTGGATATGCTGCAATTAGCTTTGAAGCTGTTAATGAAACATCTGCTGTAGAAATTCCGGTTGCGTTCTCACCAGCTGCTGCGATTCAAGAGTTTGGCTTCGCTAACTCATTGGATGTCTGCACAACTTGTGGAACTAACTCGTTTGCCAGCAACGAAGTCGTTTATGATTCAGCTCCTGTTTTTCAAGAATCATTCGCTCCAGTTGAGTACGCCAGCGAATCAATCGGTTGCGGTGGTGCTTGCGGAGCAACATGCGGATCTTGCGGAAACTTTAGTAGCTTTAGCGGTAGCTCGGCTGGCAGTGGAGGCGTATTCAATGGAGGACGCGTATTCTCTGGTGGACGCGGACTAGGTCGACTTGGTCGTCTAGCACTGATCGGTGGTATCGTAGCAATCGCAGTCGCAGTTGATGGCGATGACAATGACGATGTCGGTCCTGCATCCAACGCAGCAACTTTGTAGAAACAATTAATTGCTAAACCCGAAACGCTAGGCGACATCGTCTAGCGTTTTTTTTTGCGCTGACCTTGCCGGGATGCTAGACTTCCACGACGAGTAAGCCGCAAGCAACGCTGCTTCAATAGGATTTTGAAAAGCCTCTCCAGCAATCCCGGAGAGGCTTTTTTTGTCATGTTTTTACTCGATTTGCTGCTTGAAGTGCCTTCTTTTTAACCGCTCTGGTTCTGTATCCATTGATGAAACCCAACAGATCAGAATCTTCTGCCTTACCGTTTAAAAAATGTAAGCCACTGAATGACCGGGGCGAGCGTTGATTCCCTCTGGATTGTTGATTCAAATAGAAGAGAACATCGCTCCAATCAGAATTTAGCAGGAACTCGCATGTTAGTAGTACAACCCAACCTGTTTCGCCTAGTTAGCGTTGCAACCTTGGCGCTAGTCGCATTGATTCCGATACAGACTTTTGGGCAATCCGATCCAAGTGATCAAAACGAGCTTCGACACCGAATCGTTTCTGATGACAGCGTTGTGTACCTGAACTGGGCAAGTTTAGCTGATCTCAAAGCCACCGGTTCTCCCTCAGAGGATTGGCTTGGCCAGGAAGAAATTCAGGGGATGCTAAAGAAGCTTTTCAAGGCGATCGAAGAATACCAACAGCTTCATCCTATCGACGACGAGTTGATGAACGAGCTGCTGAGTAAGGCGCCTAAACTGCTTTATGATTGCCCGGCAACGCTTCATCTGACCGGCTATGACGAGGCTCATCCAGATTGGACAATCGGTCAGACTGTTTTCGTCGTTAAGCTCAATCAGCACACTGAATATGTGGAAAAAACAATTGAGCGGCTAATCCGGAAGAACAAAGATATCGCCGGCTCGGTTGAGCAACATGAAATCGACGGCGTTTCGATGCAGAGCATTCCCGTTGAAAACGTTGGCCGCACCTATTTCGGTATCATTGAGGGCAATCTTGTTTGTTCAGTCGGGGCAATTCCGATCGAGGAAACGCTTGCCAATATCAAAACTCCCACTCCCGACTTTATCAAGCAAAACAGTACCGATCTTGGGGTCAAGCGTCCGTATCTGAATTTGTTTGCTGACGCTGACAGCCTGCTTAAAACTTGGGAGTCCGAAATTCCACCCGGGGTCTACGACACCTTTAAGCTCGATGAAATCAAGTCGGTTTCGGCTTCATATGGTTTAGACGACGGTGGATTTATAGCTTCGTTTTTGGTTGAGTGCCCGAAAGAATTGACCGGTATCCTCTCCGCTTTCGATGGCAAACAGATCCAGGATGCCCAGATCGCCGAAATGCCAAACAACTCAATTTCCAGCGCCGGGGCACGGATTCCAATTGCCAACATCTTCCAACAGTTTAATTCGAGCGCCAAATTATCAGGCGCTGAAGAGGTTTTTGCTTTTGAGATCGAAAGGATTGAGAACCTGACAGGACTGAAGTTTTCCGAGGAAATTCTTGACAGCTTCGACGGGACGATATTCGCTTATCAAAAACTCAACAACACGAGCATTGTTTCATTGGGAGTCAAAGACAAAGATGTTTTCGCCGACCGACTGGCAAAAGCAATGAAGGCGATTCAAATCGAGGCTGAAGCCGTTGAAGGCGGAGAGTTCATAAAGAAACAATCCAAATCCTTCACGATCTATTCATTCAAGCGGCCAATCTATCTGGGCCCAAGTTTTAGCTGGTGCCACGCGGACGACCAATTCTACGTCGGTGCAAGTGCAAACACGATCAGCAGCCACTTACGCCGCCGTGGCCGTACGCGAGGTCGCTTAATCGATGACGAACGATTTAAGGAAGCAATGAATTTTGGTGAATCCAAAGGGTGGGGGCGACCCATGGTTTTCTCACACGTCGATATCGTAACCACAATGCAATTGTTGATCCCACTGGGCAGAACATTTTTTGGCAATCAAAAACTGGAAGATTTTGATTTTTCTTTCGACGATGTTCCGTCAGTGGAAGTTCTTTCAAACGGTGTCCAATCAAACGTTCTAACTGTGTTTCGAACTCCCAAGGGAATTCAAGCGATCGAGCGCAGTACGATTCCCGGGTTAACCTCTGTCGGCACAACAGGCGTGATGATCGGCATGCTCCTCCCCGCCGTCCAACAAGTCCGAGCCGCGGCTCGTCGAGCAACGGCGATGAACAACTTAAGGCAATTGCAGTTTTCGATTTTAAATTACGAATCGGCCCATGGAAGATTTCCGAGGGCCCACTCGGCTGACGATGGCGGCAAGCCGCTGCTTAGCTGGCGCGTCCATGTCCTTCCATATCTGGAAGAAAAAGCCCTCTATGAGAAATTTCATCTCGACGAGCCCTGGGACAGCCCACACAATATTAAACTGCTCGACCAGATGCCCGAGTCCTTCCAAAACCCAAGCAACATTCACGTTTCCGGAAAAACAACTTTCCTCGCTGTCACCGGTGAACATGGCGCGTTTCCAAACACCGAAGGGTTGGCATTAGGCGATATAGCTGACGGAGTTTCCAACACGATTAGCATCGTCGATGTGAACCCGAAGCATGCCGTAAATTGGACTCAGCCAGCCGACTTTGACCCAGCCGACCACAAAAGTTTACTAGGGCCTCACCGTGACAATACGCTTGGCACTAATGTGCTGGTGGTCCTGCTTGATGGAAGCGTGTACTCGTTAATCACCAGTAGCGAAGCCAACCTTCGACAAATGATGCACCGCAACGATGGCAAAGGCTCGCCCGAGGACGAATAGGGACAGGAACGTGCGATGAGCAATCCTGCCCGTCTATTTTGTTTGTGAACAGTGGGTAAAAAGGCAAACGAGAAATTGAAACAGGCTTTCCCTGGTGGCCCTCCAGACCTCGCAAACTTGCCAGTCCTCATTTGCCATCGGGGGAAAGCTGCAGGTAGCTCGGCCCAATCCACTGTAGGGTGTGCCTATGAGCACCTCCGAATAACTCTCAGTCGCCCTAAGAAGAAATACTTGGTCTGCTCGCCTTATGTGATTGCGACTTCATCTGTACCGAAATGTACATCACGCCAATAATCACCAAAGCAGTTCCCCACAACTGCGGAAAGGTTAACGATTCGCCAAGCACGATGCTGGCTAAGGCGATCGTTGAGATCGGACCAACTCCTCCAAAGATCGCTGCATTGCTTGCGCCGATTCGCTTGATCCCAATTGAGATTAAGAATGACGGCACTACAGTTGCAAAAATCGCCATCACAAAAGCATAACCATAAACCGGATATGGATGGCTCCACAAACCCGTTTGCGAGCCCAACAACAAATAGTGGATGATCACGCAGACTGCCGAAACAATCATCGCACAAGACGTGAACGTCCAAACGCCCAATCTTGGAATTAACTGTCCGCTTCCGACCAGATAAGCAGCATAGCTCAAGGCTGACAAAAAGATCAGGCCTGCCCCCAGCCACAAACTTTCATGTTGAAAGTTAGTTTTTCCCCAACACAACGCAACGAAGATACCGGCGTAACAGAACAGAATTGCGATGACCTGGTGCAATGAAATTTTCTGCTTCAACCAAATCGCCGATATTAAGAGTACCAGCGTCGGATAGGCATACAAAATCACCCGCTCTAAACTCGCGTCGATGTAAGCTAAGCCAACAAAATCAAAGTAGCTGGCGAGGTAATACCCTAAGATGCCCAAAAAAATAACGCTAGGTAGTTCCCGAATGAGCAACGTGGTCTTCTGATTCAGTTTTGCTTGTTCGCCTCGCAAGCAAAACGTGAGAATCACGATATAGGCTGGTACCGAAAAAATCATTCGTAAAGCAAGTAGTGCAACCGGATCAATTCCATAGGGCAATGCAAGCTTCACCATGATCGCCTTACACGAAAATAAAATCGCACCGCAAATCAGCAACGCTACAGCAACAGTCACCGAAACCTCGCGTTTTGGTTGGCTGATCAATTTCTTCTGATTAAGCGTCATACTTTACCGGTGCGGTAGCTTGTGGTGAATGAGCGCTGTGCCGCAACACAGGTTAACGACAAGGCGGTCATACGTTTCCTATCGGGTGAGTTGCGAACTTACACAAACTGGAATGCTCTGTAGCAAAAGATAATAGAACTTAACCCGTTTTATCCCTATGAACCGCGAAGCCGACACTGGTTCGTTGCCTTTTGTCAAAAATTTTTAGTACTCAACTCACTCCCCCCTCGAAAACGTGTGCTACGTTTTTAGGCCTTGAGCTATGTAAACAAGGCAAATGGATGATGTGGGCCTCTCGAGGCACGTACGGACACAACCAGATTGATTTGCAATGATCAACTCAAACCACAATTCAACAAGCCACTCCTTGTCATCAGTCAAGGCTCACTTCAGTAAATGGCTTGCGCTGCTCCTGTCGATTAGTTTGCTCGCTATCAACAGTGGATGCTCTAGGTTACGCATACCTCGGATCGACCCAACCGGTAGATCAATTTTTTTGCCACCCTCTGATACCACTAGTTTAATCACTTCGCAGCAGTCCGGAGCGGTCGGTCTTCCTCAAATTAGCCAACCACTACCTTCTCAGCCTTTCGTTAATCAACCGCTTACTGCACTGCAAACTCCTGCTCCAACGTTGCAGGCGCCAGTGATTCCAAACACTAACCCCAACCTCAGTGCAGGCGGTCCGGCCTTTCAACAGCCCGCCGTTCCACCTCCCTGCGATGGCAGCCGCATTTGCGCCAAACGCGCGGCTCATAAAAAACTTACACCAGACCCAAATCGAAAGCTAACGCCCGGGCAAGCTGGCCAAATGCTAATGACCCCCTCACGCATCATTGCGCCGGTTGGCAGCGAAGTCGTAGTCATCGCAGGCATCTGTGGCAGCGATGGCTTTTTCGCGGTAAACCAGCCACTCGAGTGGATATTGTCTAACGACAGTGTTGGGCAGTTCGTTGAAATTGGTGGAACGCAACATCCTACCTTCAACAAACTGGTCCCACCTTCATCTAGGAAATTTAATGGGCAGTACGCATGGGGGCGAACCGGACTGAAAAATCGCATACTCAGCCGCGGTACACCGACACCTTCGGACGACATTGAACTACGCAAAGGGCAAACGTTCGTCAGCGTTTCGTCTGTGTCGCCGGGTACAAGCTACGTTACCGGTATTGCCCCAAAAGCTGAAGGCTGGGACCGGCGCAAAGCGTCTACCATCATCCATTGGGTCGATGGAAACTGGTCAATTCCGACTCCCGTCCAAGCCACTGCTGGAACCGTTACTGCCCTAACTACTTTAATTAGTGACACGGAAGGACGAGGCCTAAAGGACTGGCCAGTACGCTACTCGATCGTTGGCGGCGCTGCTGCGGAATTCGCGCCAGCAGGATCACAAACAGCTGAGTCTAAATCGAACAACGATGGACAAGCAACCGTGCAAATTCGCCAGCCTGCAGGACAATTTGAGCCCGGTCAAACGCAAGTTCGCGTCGATGTTGTTCGGCCTTCGGTTTTTGGCCAGCCAGAACTAGTAGTTGAAAGTGGTGTGACCACCGTGAACTGGAGCGCTCCGGCTTTGACCATCCGAGCGATTGGTCCTCGCGCCACCGAACAAGGCTCTCCTTTTAGCTACCGCGTAGAAGTAAGCAACCCAGGTGATCAAATCGCTCGAAACGTAATCGTTCGGACCAAGGATCTAGACGATTCAATTGAATACATTTCCAGCACCCCCAAACCAACGGAATACGGTCGGCAGTACGAATGGAACATTGGTGATGTAGTGCCAGGAGCTCCGGCAAAATTCGTAGACATGCAACTGAAGTCAGACAAACTTGGCAACGTCGGACTGTGCTTCGAAGTTGTTAGCCAAGAAGATCGCTTGCAAACCGAAGCATGTGCTGAAACGGAAATCGTCCAACCATGCATTAATTTGGTTATCGAAGGCCCTAGCAACGTTCAAGTGGGTGACCAGGCAAACTTTTTACTACGTGTTGAAAATCGCTGCGATCAACCGCTTGAAAACGTTGAAATGACGATCAGCTATGACCCCGGATTAGTACGCCCCGGCAAATCCAATCCAACAAAAATCCGTTTAGTTGACAACGGGTTGATGCAAGTTAATCAATCCGAAACCTTTCCATTTACCGCGATCGCTCAAGGGGCTGGCCAACAATGTTTAAACGTTACCGTCACCGCCGATGGTGTCCGCCCCGAACGTCAAACTGCTTGCGTGAATGTCAATGACACCAGTGGTGGCACACCAATCTCGCAAGTCCCAAGCTCCTCCGGCAGTTCGTCTGACGCCTTGGGCTTGAATGTTTCAGCCGCAGAGCAAATCACGGTCAAAAACCAAAATGGCCAACCCGAAACCGTCTCACGAATCAATGTCGACGTAGTCAATCGCACAAACCAAGCGATAGAGAATGTAACCCTGTTTGCTAACGGATCCGATTCTCTAACCCCTGTTTCAATGACTGAGGAGTTCATTCCTGGCATGCGTCGCGGCGCAGATGGCAACGAACTGATCATTGGCTTACCAAGGATTGAGCCCGGGCAAATGGTTGGATTAGCTTTCGACTATCTCGCTACTCAAGATGATCCAAACGCCCATGTGTTGTTTTCCGTGGCTTCAGCTCAAGGCGGAACAGCACCGCAAAGAGTTGCCGTTCCTACGACATCCGGCAACAACTCCGCCCCTCCTAACTTTGGCTCATCTCGGCCGGTCGCGATCCCTAGCGATTCTGCTGTAGGTGGTCCTGATGTTTTAGATCGCGAGCCAGTAGACATTGACGCCCGCTTTAGCCAACGAACGGTACAAGCTGGTGGCAAGGCCAACTTTCAATTTTCGGTGACCAACAACACGAACCAACCGTTGACGTCTGTTGAGATAGACTTCACTGTTCCCAATTCTTTGTCGATCACCAACTTCCGCGCTTCCGACGGTTCTCGGCTAGCCGCCCCCACGATTGTACAGCGGATTTCCAGCATGGCTCCTGGACAGACGATCGACTTCGAAGCCGAAACCACCGCCAGTTCGATTCCTGGGCCAGCAACCATGGAAGTGCGAGTTCGATCGAACGAAACTCCTTTGGCAGTGACAGCAACGGATCAAGTAATTGTAAATTAGTGACTACACTCGTTTGCAGATAAAATCGTTGGACCCCTGTCCTGCAAGACTACGTATGTAGCCTCTTAGCCTATCTCTGAGTCACCAAAGCCGGGGGGTTTTTAGTGGCCGATAGACAACTTGTCGCACTTTGAGGGGTTTTGACATCAAAAGTGAATTCAAAAACCATGCAAATAGAGCTAGAATGACTGGCTAACTATCGATATCGTCCGCTTCCTTAGCTCATAAACAAATCGATTTATTTCGTGAATCCCGCGCTCACAAAAATGTCAATCTATCCGGCAATTGGTTACCCAATGGCCGATGCAGATTTGTGGCGTGTCACCGTTTCGGGATTTGCTTGGCATCCACCAGGCGAGTTAAACCGTCGACAACGGATGATGATTGGGATGTTGCGTAACGTAATGGGAGTTTCGCAAGAGCAATTGCAAACACCAACTTTTGAGAGCCGCATCAATCAGTTCATGGCAACTGCTTGCTCCAAGCTCGCACTGGCAATCAAAATCAATGGACAACTGTTTCCAATTCGGAAAACCACTCGCCGCAATGGAAGTTTCTCCGACGTAGTATCAGTCCCAAAAAAATTGCTCTCCAGTACAGCAGTCGACCAAGGCAATGTTGACGCTACTGATTTCTCACTCGTATCAGAATCTGGCGATCATGTATTTACGACGGGTAAAATCCTTCTTTATCCTCGCCGCGGGCTGAGCATCGTTTCTGACATCGACGATACAATCAAAGACTCTCAAGTCTGTGATCGCAAAGAACTTTTGGCGAACACATTCTTGCGCAAGTTCCGATCGATCGAAGGGATGGCAGATCTCTATCGCGACTGGGCCGGACAAGGAGCAGCATTCCATTACGTCTCGTCCAGCCCATGGCAGTTGCTTGAAGCGCTGACGGCATTTAATGATGAGGGAGGATTCCCTGATGGGTCGATGCACTTGAGAAACTTTCGTTTACGAGACCAGCTACTCCGGAAGTTAGTGCTACGGCGAAATGGCAAAGTGATTGCGATCCGCAAACTGTTGAAAGCCCTGCCCGAACGCGAGTTCGTTTTGATTGGTGACTCAGGCGAAAAAGACCCCAAGATTTATAGAAAAATTTGCAAGCAGTTCCCCGGGCGCGTCAAAGCAGTATTTATACGCAACTTGGATCACCGAAAGTTTGAGCCAGAGAATTTAGCCAAGCTCGCTCGATCAATTCCACTGGGCATCTGCAGTAGTTACCAAGACTCCGGTGGTCTTAGAGAATCCGCTGCGCCACTGTTTTTATGAGCTAACGCCCCGTACGCACCAATCGAATCGACATTGTGAATCTACCAACGATGATATTCGTTAAAACCAGCCATTTATGCAAATTCGCTGAACAACGAATTGCTTTTGGTCCAATCTGCAAATATTTTTGCAGCTAAACTTAGGCTCACTATCTCTCTGAGTCCTTTCATCCAAGACCTTCTTTGAAAATCACCATGCGTATTCCTTGTATATTGACGATCACCGTCTTGCTTGCGGCACTTAATTTTCCGACGACTACTGGCGGTCAAACTACCGCGAATCCAGATAAATTCAAACAAGCCGATAAGTTTCGTCAACTAGAAGAAATTCTGCCGACCCCTAACGCTGCCCGTGTAGCTTCTGGAGCACCCGGCAAAGGCTATTGGCAACAGCAAGTCGACTATGAAATCGACATCCGCTTGAATGACGAAACCCAGGAACTTGATGGCAAGGAAAAAATTACCTACACCAACAACAGTAGCGACAAGCTCAAGTACCTATGGTTGCAACTGGATGCTAACGTGCATCACCCACACGCGGAATCAAAAACATCGAGTCCGGATCAAGCCATTGAAAGCCTGAGTTTTGGCAGGGCGAAAGCGATGCTGGCGAGACAAATTTTTGATGGCAGTTTCAAAATATCTCGAGTTGCTGACTCTAAAACTGGTAAACCACTTAAACACACGATCGTCAAAACGATGATGCGAGTCGATTTACCGACTCCGCTAGAGTCTGGACAAACATTCAAGTTCGACATCGATTGGAATTACCAAATTAACAACAACCGTATTTTCGGCGGTCGTAGCGGCTACGAGTTTTTCGAGAAAGACGGCAACTACATCTATGAAATGGCACAGTGGTTTCCTCGCCTCTGTGCATACACCGACACCACCGGTTGGCAGCACAAACAATTTTTAGGAAGGGGTGAGTTCACACTTGAAATGGGCGACTACGTAGTTCAAATCACGGCCCCCAACGATCATGTCGTTTCCGCTACTGGCGTTTTATTAAACCCCGATCAGGTGCTGACCAAGGAACAAATCGATCGTCTCGAAGAAGCTAAAACGGCGGAAGAACCGGTCTTCATCATCACCCCAGAAGAGGCCAAGGAAAACGAAAGCAGCAAACCCAGCGGGACCAAAACCTGGATCTTTAAAGCCGATCAAGTTCGCGACTTTGCTTGGGCTTCATCGCGAAAGTTCATTTGGGACGCGCTCCAACACAATATGGGCGACTATCCGGTACTCGCAATGTCGCTATATCCAAACGAAGCTGAGCCACTGTGGAGCAAATATTCGACACACGCCATCGTCCATACGCTAGAAGTCTATTCGCGATACACGTTCGATTACCCCTATCCCGTTGCCATCAGCGTTAACGGCCCAGTAGGCGGGATGGAATATCCAATGCTTTGCTTTAACGGCCCTCGCCCCGAAGCAGACGGTACCTACAGCGCCGCAACCAAGTACGGCTTGATCAGCGTTATTATCCACGAAGTTGGCCACAACTACTTTCCCATGATCGTGAACTCCGACGAACGACAATGGACTTGGATGGATGAAGGGCTCAACACATTCTTGCAGTATTTGGCAGAACAAGAATGGGAAGAAGACTACCCGTCTCGACGTGGCGATCCGCGAGACATCGTTGGCTACATGCGAAGCAAAAACCAAGTGCCGATCATGACCAATAGTGAATCTATTTTGCAATTTGGCCCCAACGCTTACTCAAAACCAGCGACCGCACTCAATATTCTACGTGAAACTATCCTTGGTCGAGAACTATTTGATTTCGCATTTAAAGAGTACGCCATCCGCTGGAAGTTCAAACGCCCAATGCCGGCAGACTTCTTTAGAACCATGGAAGATGCCTCAGGCGTGGATTTGGATTGGTTTTGGCGAGGCTGGTTCTACTCGAATGACCACGTCGACTTATCCGTCACCGGCATTCAACTTATGAAATTAAGTGACAAAGACCCAAAAGTCGCAGCATCCGAACGACGAGCAGAGATCGCTGCTGAGCCAGAATCAGTTAGTGCCCAACGCAACAAAGACCTCGTGCGCCGCGCTGATCGGTTCCCGTCGCTAAAGGATTTCTACAATTCTTATGACCCGAACGAGGTGTCCCCTGCTGACCGCGAGAGATTCAAATCGTATCTCAAATCGCTTTCCGAAGAAGACCGCGAATTCATCAACACTGATAAGAACTTTTATTTGATCAACTTCAGCAACATTGGTGGGCTAGTGATGCCACTGATTGTTCAAGCCAATTTTGAAGACGGCACCAACAAAGTGTACCGATTCCCCGCCGAAATCTGGCGGAAGAACAACAAAACGGTCTCCAAAATAATCATCACTGAAAAGCCCGTTAAGTCGATCACACTCGACCCATTTTTAGAAACCGCTGATGTTGACCTTTCCAACAACAGTTACCCACCGCAGATTACTCAATCTCGTTTCGAACTTTACCGCTCTCGCAACGACAGCAGTTCGAATCCAATGCGGGAAAAACGGAAACAAGACCTCGAAGAAATTCGCCGTGAGGAAGCTAAACGGAAAAAAATAGAAGCTGAAGAAAAAGCTTCCGAAAATGATCAGACCCAGGATGAAGCCGCCAACAACCCTAAAAAGGCTAAGCAACTTCAACAAGGCACCCCCGCAGCAGAAGAACTCGTTGATGAAATCAGCAGTTCGGACACATAATTTCGGACGCCTAAAAACCAAAGCTCTGGAAAGCCTCGTTGACCAATCCCATATAAATCCGTGTGTATTATGAAAAACCTGATTAACCTACTACTGATACTCGTTACGGTCATAGTCGGCTTCGCTGGCAACGAGGTTGTCGGAGCCGAACCGCCACACCCATATCATGTATCGTTGGCCGAAGTTAACTGGAATGAGAAGTCGCAGAAGTTCGAAGTCGCGCTATGTTTGTGGCCAGCTGACCTTGAGAAAGCCCTCCAGCGACAGGCCGGTCGACCGATCGACATAGCAAAAGACGCCGATATCGACCAATTGATGGCGGCCTACATCGGCAAACGGTTCACAATCGACTCGAAACCGTACGACACCGAACGGAAAAAGATGGAGGATTCGCCAACAACCGGGCCGACCGACCGTGATGCCACAAACAAAACCGTAGATCATCTTCCCCGACTTAAGTGGCACGGTCATGAAGCGAATGCGAAAGAGGTTTGGCTGTATTTCGAAGTCACGGGTGACTCGAAGGCTAATTGGACAGTAGAAAACCGAGTTTTCTTTGAACTCAACGATGACCAGCTAAACCATATTCAGTGGAACGGTACCGGTAAAACTGAAACTTTGGTTTGCAATGCGGATAACGCCAAAATCGTTTTGGCAAAAAAATAGGCGGCTTTGCCAAATATGATTTCCGCACGCTCAAGAAACGTTGGAGTTTCGTTGCTAGACGGGCTTTCCAACGATCTAGTATTACGGGTAAAATTTTGAACGAGAAATGAAATGATGGCATTGTATTTTGCCAATCATTTCCGAGCTTACCTCGCTGTTGGCAAACACTCAAAATTACACCACGTCATTGCTTCGCCTAAGGTGGTCTGTAGCGAAACAATGTCACCCCAAACCTCGCAGTAAAAGTAAATTGCCGAGGCCAAATGGTGACAAAGCTACTTGACCGCCTTTCACCATACAGGGTTATCCGTGAAATATGCTGCCGTCGGGCCGATCGCCCTTCATTTTCCCGAACACATCGAAACCAATGCGCACCTGCAAGCGAACAACCCTCGCTGGGACATGGACTTGATCGCATCGAAAACAGGGATCAATCAACGCCACATCGCCGGACCAGATGAGTGTTCTTCTGATTTGGGAGTTGCCGCTGCTGAAAAGCTCTTTGAGCAGTTCGACATCGATCGGTCCAGCATCGACTTCTTACTCTTCTGCACCCAGACTCCAGACTATCCATTGCCCACTACAGCGTGCCTGATTCAAGACCGACTTGGGTTGCCAACACACTGCGGCGCTTTAGATTTCAATCTTGGCTGCAGCGGCTACGTTTATGGACTGTCGTTATGTGACGGCCTAATTCGCTCTGGTGCCGCCAAACGAATCTTATTCATAACCGCCGAAACGTATACCAAATTGATCGACGAACAGGACCGTAGCCTGCGAACGATTTTTGGCGACGGTGCAGCTGCAACCCTGATCGAGTCTCACGACCAGCCTTCGCTATCGGGATTCAAGTTTGGAACCGATGGTAAGGGGGCCAATACATTACTGGCCACTCAAAATGGATTTCGCAAAGACTCACAAGTGGCCCCTCGCCACCGTCGCCGCTGGAAGAGCGATTTGTATATGGATGGCCCGGCGTTGATTAACTTCACCGTCGGAGCAATCCCCGGCTTGATCGACGATGTACTGGCCGCCGCAGAAACATCAATGGACGAGATCGGTTTTTTGCTCTTGCACCAAGCAACTTTAAAAATGCTCAGTCAACTGCAACAGGCACTGGAAGTAGCCGAAGAACGGGTGCCAATCTTATTGCAAGATTTTGGCAACACCGTCTCCTCAACACTCCCGATCTTGATCAAGCAAATGCGAGATCGTGGTGACATGCCTCCTGAGATGAAAAACCTACTTGTCGGGTTTGGTGTAGGCTGGAGTTGGGCAGGGTGTGTGTGGCAAGACCTAGCCGCTCCAAAGTAGATCATGCTTTATCCGAGCATCACTACATCTTCATCTTCAAGTGCTTTACCAAAAACGCCCATTCATCGGCGACCTCTTCGATAATCTTGGCGGTTGGCTTTCCGGAACCGTGGCCCGCCTTACTTTCGATTCGAATCAAAACAGGATTCTCGCCTCGATGAGCCGCTTGCAGACGCGCGGCAAATTTGAAGCTATGCCAAGGCACGACACGATCGTCATGGTCGGCAGTACTTACCAACGTTGGGGGATACTCTGTATCTGGCTTGAGATTGTGATACGGCGAATAAGCATATAAAGCTCGAAACTCGGCTTCGTCTTTATCTGCGTTGCCATAATCATCTGTCCAAAACCGGCCCGCTGTAAAACGATGGAACCGTAACATGTCCATTACACCCACTGCTGGCAAGCACGCTCCATAAAGATCTGGGCGCTGTGACATGCAAGCTCCCACCAACAACCCGCCGTTACTGCGACCTTGAATTCCCAAGTGTTGCGACGAAGTATATTTATTTTCAATTAGGTATTCTGCGGCAGCAATAAAGTCGTCAAATACATTCTGCTTATTAGTTTTGGTTCCCGCCTTGTGCCACGCCTTTCCATATTCACCACCACCGCGAAGATTCGCCATCGCATAAATGCCACCCATTTCCATCCATTGCAATTTGGAAATGGAGAAACTCGGTGTCAACGAGACGTTAAAACCACCGTAACCATACAGCAACGTTGGGTTCGAACCGTCCAGCTTCAACCCTTTCTTATGCGAGACAAACATCGGAACCCGAGTGCCATCTTTGCTCTTGAAAAAAACCTGATTAACCTCGAAATCGTTTGGATCAAACGCGACTTTTGCAGACCGCACATGCTCCGTCTTGCCTGTTGCCAAGTCGTATCGATAACTGCTTGGCGGCTGATTAAAGCTGGAAAACGAAAAGAACGTTTCCTGATGAGTTCGCTTCCCTCCGAACCCTCGCGCCGTTCCAATACCAGGCAACTCAACTTCTCGCACCAACTTACCCATCAGGTCAAAAACCTTGACTTGCGACTTGGCGTCTTTGAGATAACCAACAAACAACAAATCGCCGACAATGCTAGCCGACTCGATCGAGTCTTCTGTTTCTGACACGATCACTTGTGGCGTTCGATCTGCAGCAGCAAGATCGATCGAAACGATGCATTTCTTCGATGCATTCCAGTCCGACTTAAAGTAGAGCTTACTTCCTTGGTTACCTAGCAAACTATATTCGTTATCAAACTTGTCGATCAGTACTTTAATTTCTTCGCTAGACTGATCGTTCAAGTCACGATACAAAATCCGGAAACGTTCGTCGGTGCCTACCCAATTGGTCAAAACCAAGTAGCGCCCGTCCTCAGTCACTGAAGAGCCAAACCCGTATTCCGGGTTCTCACTGTCTTGATGAATCAACTTGTCTTTCGACTGCGGTTGTCCTAACTGATGAAAGAAAACCTTCTGCCCTAAGTTCAAACCTTGCATTTCTTGATCTTCTTCTGGCTTATCGTAGCGGCTATAGAAAAACCCACTACCATCCTTCAGCCAAGCGATTCCACTAAACTTAAGCCACTCGATCTTGTCCTCTAACACTTTGCCAGTTTCAACATTCATCACGCGATATGTCCGCCAATCAGACCCGCTTTCTTGGACACCATAAGCCAGCCACTTTCCATCATCGCTAAAAGCAATTCCGCCTAGTGCAGTTGTCCCATCATCGCTCCAAGTATTAGGATCAAGTACCAGCGTTGGCTCGCCGTCGATCGCACTAGCGCGATACAAAACATCGTGATTTTGCAGGCCAGTTTTTTTAAAGTAATAGTAACTCGCGCCATGCTTGAAAGGCGTACCGTACTTGTCAAAGTCCCACAGCTCTTTCAACCTAGCTTCGATCTTCTCCCGCCCAGGCAACGAACTCAAATATTGATTGGTGATCTTATTCTGAGCTTGAATCCATGCGTCAACTTTGGGCTCATGAACGTCTTGCTCTAGCCAGCGAAAAGGATCTAGTACCGTCGTACCGTGAAAATCGTCTGACTGACTGACTTGATGCGTGTCGGGGTATTTCATTTTTTCCTGAGCGTTACAAAAACTACCGTCAGAGAATGCTAGCGGCACCACAACGACAGCTAGCACGGTCAGTGCTAATGTTCGTGATACTTGAAAAGAAAATCTTGAGCCATGTAAGTAGGGCATGATTCTGTCCATCCAAAACAACGAGTTGATTCATCAAAAACTGATGAAATGTAAATGTAATAGGGATTCTATAAAACTTGCACTCAAAAACAATCTAACACGATAGCACGTCCTATTTCCTCATCTACGAGGCTACCGATGACCGTCGAATTGCATTAACGACAAATGACTCCATCTGACTCTCCACTTTATATTCTGGCAAAGATCAAACATCTCACGTTGTGCGTTTCTTTCAATTTCCGTATTTAGGGGGTGCAGGAAATACCACACACGCCCTCTTACTCCACGAATCATAAACCGTTTATTGAAATCGCCAACGGGTTTCGCTTCGCAAGTGCGTTACCACATCTTAACCCCAGAATCATAAAAACAAAGTCGGAGCAACTTAAATGCCTATCAAGAACAACTTCAAACCAGCCAGCGTCTTTGCCGTTGTCCTATGCGGCCTAGCAACTTTAAGCGCAACTGCAATCGGCGCCCCACAGTCCAACGGGGTGATTCTGCTACAACCACAAACCGGCACTAAACTCAACCAAGTCTCACCTGAAACAGTTTCTCGGGTAAAACGACACGGTTTTGTACCTCAGAGCATTCAAGGTTCCCCTAAAGTAAGCGCTGAGCCGATCGCATCAGTACCGTTTGCACCAGCAACCAAACAAATCGTCGATCAACCCAACGCACAACTGATGGGAAACCGACCAGTGTCACCAGCTGTCGAAAACTCACCTTCGACAACTACACTCAAAAACAATTCGGCGGTCATCAACAACCAAGATTCCATTGTTCGAACAACAATTGAATCACCGAAGTTTGTGAACCTGAACAAGCCAGCGATTGTTAAGATTAACTTAGAAAACACAGGCAGAACGCCAGTCGGTCAAGTCGAGTTCCTAGTTGCGTTGCCTAAGGCTGCCAAGCTAGTTTTAGCTTCTCCCGAGCCAACGATGGTTGACGGCCAGATGCTCCAGTTCAACCTAGAGACATTCGACGCTGCGGAACAACGACAAATTCAATTGAGTATTGTTCCGACTCAACGTACCGCAATCGACATCGCAACTTCAGTCCGCACTGAGAACCAGCAAAATGTCATCGTTGCCGTTCGAGAACCTGTGCTACAAACAACGATCAACGGACCAAGCCAAACTAACCTTGGTGAACAAGTTGCCCACGAAGTCACCATCACTAACACCGGCGATGGCGTGGCAACTCAAGTCAACCTCCGAGCAACTTTCCCACCAAACTTAGTAAAAAGCAAAGCGTCTAAATCAGAATTGATTCCGGTACTCGAACCGGGACAAACCATAAAAGTCGTTTACCATTCTCAAGCGATTGCACCAGGCCCGGCCGAGATCCAAACTGCTGTCTCGTCTGACGATGGCGTTGAACCGAAAACTGCAAGTTTGGCCATGACAATTTTCGAGCCGACACTCCAAATTTCAGCCATTGGCCCTAAGGTCAATTTTGTAAATCGAAATGGAATTTATACGATCAACCTAGAGAACAATGGTGAAGTCCCAGTCACCGACATCCTTGTGTCCCTCCATGTCCCTGACGGCTTGAATATCACTACGATCAACCGTGAAGCCAACGTCGATGCGGAAAAAGGAATCTTGCGTTGGACGTTTAACGAAGTTGCCGCCGGCAGCGTCGAACAAATTCAAATGATGGCAGTTGCCGAAAAAGAAGGCGATCTGACATGCAACATTTCTGTGGACAGTCACGAAACTGCTGAAAAGCAAATCCAGCTTGCGACCAACATCACAACTCGCGCCAATTTGAATGTTTCTATAAAGAACGATTCTGGCCCTGTCCAAGTCGGTGGCCAAGCAATCTTTACCGTTGAACTAGAAAACGACGGAAGTCGCAAGGCAGTCGACGTCAACGTGAAAGTTGAGTTACCAGCTGGCCTACAAGCGGTCACGACAGATAGCCAAAAACTATCGATCTCTGGAAACACAATTAGCTTTACCGAGCCACAAATCGGCCCCGACCGAAAAGTATCCTTCCAGTTTTCAGCCACTGGACTTGCTCCGGGTGAACACCTCGTTCGCACAGAAACTCTAATTGAAGGCAGCCAACGCCGCATGATCGCTGAAGATACTGTGTTCGTTTATAGCGTCGACGAAGCCCGAGTTAGCGAATCACTAACGCCCGCCGTGAATCGCTAGTGCCTACCGTAAAATTACGGTAACTCGATCGGCTGCAAACCTCAGCAACTGACCGGGAATACGACAAACCGACTTACACCGTCTCAGGAACCTCCTGAGACGGTTTTTTCTTGCGCAAAAAGCAATCAAAGGATGATCCCCTAAACGGCTTTTGATCGCCAGACGTTATGCATTGTTAAAACAAACCAAGAGTCTAAAATCAAACCAGAAATCTGAACTGCAACAAAGAGCTCTCCAACCTTAAAACAATTTTGCACAGGCTACGCAGTATCACCAATCAAAAACGCACCATCATTGCCACCGACTTGCCATTCTGGCGAGCCTCTACCGGCGCGGAGCAGCGCATCCGCGCATTGGTTAACTGTTTGGCCAGACAGGAACTGCAGCTTCTGCTGTTTTTCGTAGCGGGAAACAATGTAAACGAAATTCGGAAAGAAATAGAACACTGCCCAGAACTTGAACTACCAAACCTAGTCATTGAAGTTCATGCCTCTAGTGATCCACCGGCCGAACCGGACACAGCAAAAACACTTCGACTTGGCGATTTCAACCAGCCATGGGCAGCCAGTAAGTTCGCTCAAACCGTTGACCAGTTCCAGCCGGATTCAATCATTATTGAATTCGTAAAACTAGCCTTCCTGATCGACAGTTTTGACAAACCGACCAAGTCGATCCAAACGATCATCGACACGCACGACATGCTGCACAAGCGGTATCAAGATTTCAAAGAACGTGGTGAACCACACTGGATTGCGATCGACGCAGCCGAAGAAGCCGAAGTACTCAATCGCTTTGATATCGTGATTGCGATCCAGCCACTAGAAGCCAAACAAATGGCTTCAATGGCCCCGTCGGCCAAGGTGATCCTTTGCAAACACGCTTGCTTTCCCAATGGGGCTCACCCGAACGTAGCAGATTTTCAGTCAAGAAATACTGAACAAAAAATTAGATTTGGGATTTTGGCATCCAATAACCCCGCCAACCGCAACGCGATCACAAATTTCATCAACGACATTTGGCTTCCCTACTACCAAGCCGCAGAACACATTCAACTAACCGTCGCTGGCAGCGTATGCACTGGACTAAAACTCGACCGTGCAACAGCTAAAAATATCTTTTGGGCACCAGAGTTAAATTCAGCCGATCGCTTTTATCGTAACATCGACGTCGTGGTCAACCCGATCGAATTCGGCGCTGGGTTAAAAATCAAAAACGTAGAAGCGATCGCCCACGGCAAGCCATTGATCACGACCAGCCACGGCGCCAATGGATTCATCGATACCCCACATGCAAGCGTCTTAGTCGTCGACGAACCCCAGCAATGGGCAAATGCAATCGACCAGCTTTCGGCCCCCGCTGAAATCGCTTCCACCAGCCAACTGGCGCTTCAGCTTTCGGCGGACCAGTTTTCGGAATCTGCCGTCTACGGAACATTACTCGAAAGCATTCTCTAAGGACATCGCTTGTCACGTCTGAGTCTGTCCGTCACCTTGAGAAGTGCCCTCAACTCCTTCGTCCAGGTTTTAGACATCGTTCGTTGGGACTGAATCGCCTAGACAGAAACGCTTCACACTAGCGTTTCAATGCGGCTTCACCGCCAGAGTGGCGGCAAACACACTAATCAACTTACTCAGTTGATCCCCTCCCCCCCAACCGTCCTCAAAGAACCCGACCAACTGGAACCCGGCTTCACATTGCCCGCCGATAAATTGCTCCAACGAATGACCGAATTCGATCGGTCGCTCCGAGCCCAGCAAACGCTCACGTTCCTCAGCAGGCAAATCAAAATCTGAATAGGGAATTTTATGTCGAACGGTGAACTTTCCACGGTCCATCTTTGCGGCATCAAATAGATAGTAAACGGGGTTGATGAACCCCGTCATGAACTTGCCGCCGGGTAACAACACCCGGAACGCTTCCTGCCAAATTTCTTGCACCGACGGACAGAAGCAAGTTGCACAAGGGCTAACGATCAAATCAAACGATTCATCTGAGAAAACACTCAGGTCCCGCATATCGCCGGCCACGCATTTGATTTCCAATTGTTCCCGTTGAGCAACTTCGCGGTCGCGTTCCAACTGTTTTTCGCTCAAATCAAAAACGGTCACATTGGCTCCGGCAGCTGCCAAGACTGGTGCTTGCCGAGCCCCACCGCCGGCCAAACACAGCACGCGTTTGTCTTTTAGGTCACCGAACCACTCCAACGGCACGTGCTTGGTCGGTGTCAATCGCAAATGCCAATTTCCTTCGCGTGCGTCGGCAATCTCCGCCGCCGTTACGGCTCGGTAATAACGATCGCCGGCCAACGCCATTCGATCCCATGCGGAACGGTTAAATTGAATTGCGTCATTTTCGTCTGACAAAGGTGGACTCCTTAGTTGTCTTTCAAACGCAGGATAGCATAAGTTCGCATAAAAATGAATTTGTCTTATCAAAGGGCGGTTTAGCTATTTGACAAAACGCTTATAATGCTCGGTTCGGATTTTGCCGTCGGCCAGATTCGTTTCTGCTTGCTCAACTTGGATGAAAACGCTCCTCTATGCCCTCCTCGGATATTGTTGTCAAAGGTGCCCGCGAACATAACCTTCGTGACGTCAGCCTCGTTTTACCTCGCAACCAACTGATTTGTTTGACGGGAGTCAGTGGTAGCGGCAAGAGTTCCTTTGCGTTTGATACCGTTTTCGCTGAAGGCCAACGTCGCTACCTTGAAAGCCTATCCAGTTTTGCTCGACAGTTTTTGGGACAAATGCCCAAACCAGACGTCGATTTGATTTCTGGCTTGAGCCCGTCGATTTCGATTTCACAAAAGTCATCTGGCAAGAACCCTCGTTCGACTGTTGGAACGATCACCGAAGTCTATGACTTCCTACGGGTTTTGTACGCCCGAGTGGCACAAGGATTCTGTCCGAAATGTGACCAACCGATTGCCGCTCAAACCCGCGACCAAATTGTTGGTGGGATCATGCGGATGAAGGAAGGTACCGAGGTTTACTTGCTCGCCCCGGTGGTCCGCGCCCAAAAAGGTGAACATCGCGAACTGTTCGTAGACCTAGTCAAAAAAGGCTACGTGCGAGCTCGTGTCGATGGCGAGATGGTTTCGTTGAACTCCGAAATCAACCTCGACCGGACTCGTCGCCACCACGTGGAAGTTGTCGTCGATCGCCTCGAGTTGAAGCCAGCCATTAAATCTCGTCTGACGGAATCCGTCGATACGGCTCTTAAGCTCGGCAAGGGCGCGTTGATCGTTACGCCAACTGACGAAAGCGAAGCCCCAGTAGCCCCGACGCAAATGCCGGAGTCCGACGAGGAAGCCCCGGGAAAGAAAACAAAAAACAAGCGTGGCCGGAAAAAATCATCCGCCCAACCCATTGCCATTGGCGATCGTGTCTATAGCTGCGACTACGCTTGTGCGTCTTGCGGTGTCAGCTTCAATCCGCCAACGCCCCAGATGTTTAGTTTTAACAGCCCGCAAGGCATGTGTGGCGGTTGCGATGGAATGGGCGAAGTATTTACGTTTGATTCAGACCTGTTAATCAACGATACCACGCGATCGTTTCAGCAAGGTTGCATCGAACTTCTAGGTAAATGGAAAGACCTCGGTCGGTGGCGGCAACATATCTATCAAGGCGTTGCCGATACCATCGAAAAAGAGCACGGGTTCGAACCCGGGACGATGCTGGAAAACGCTTGGGAAGACCTAACTGAAACCCAGCAAAACTTCTGGCTCTACGGCACTGGTGACCTAGCCATCACTTACACTTGGAAAGGTGGCGCGTCGCCGATGAAGTACGGCGGTACTTTCGACGGAGTGATTGCGGAGCTTGACGAAAAGTACCGAAGTACCAGTGGAGCGGGGAAGATCCGCAAGCTGGAGACTTACATGTCCGAACTCCACTGCGTCCGCTGCAATGGTGCGAGACTGAATCAACAGGCGCGACACTTCCGATTGGAAACAACACACGAGCAATTTTCGGACAAACCAAGCCTGTCGTTGCCAGAAGTTTGCGACCTTTCGATCGAAGATGCAGTTAAGTTTTTCAGCGGACTGATCCTCGACGACACAAAACAATACGTTGCCACCGAACCGCTCAAAGAAATCCGTAATCGACTTGGCTTTTTGCTGAACGTCGGTTTGGAATACCTAATGCTCAACCGTACCGCTCCGACACTCTCGGGTGGAGAAAGCCAGCGAATTCGTCTGGCTGGCCAGATTGGTGCTGGCTTGGTCGGAGTATTGTACATTTTGGACGAACCTTCGATCGGTTTGCACGCCCGAGACAACGACCGTTTGGTTAGCACCTTGCAACATCTTCGGGACCTTGGAAATACCGTCGTCGTCGTCGAACACGACGAAGACACCATGCGAGCGGCAGACTACTTGATCGATTTTGGGCCGGGCCCAGGCGTTCGCGGTGGCGAAGTGGTGGTCGAAGGACATCCATCGGAGATTATCAAATCCGAGAAATCGCTGACGGCACAGTACTTGTCCGGACGCTTGGAAATCGAGATCCCCAATCAACGCCGCAAGTTCGACGGGAACCACGTTTTCCGAGTCAATGGAGCGACGCATAACAACCTTAAAAATGTCGATATTGAAATCCCATTAGGAAAATTCGTTTGCGTTACAGGCGTTAGCGGCAGCGGCAAGAGCTCGCTCGTAAACGACATCGTCAAAGAAGAACTACGCGAAAAGCTCAACGGCGGGATCTCCGAAGCGGGCAGCTACGGATCGCTTGAAGGCGTCGAACTGATGGACAAAATGATCGCCATCGATCAGTCGCCAATCGGTCGTACACCTCGATCTAATCCCGGAACCTACATCAAGCTGTTTGATGAAATTCGCAAATTGTTTACGCAGCTACCAGAATCAAAAACCCGTGGCTACTCGCCCGGACGCTTCAGCTTCAATGTCAAAGGCGGACGTTGCGAGGCCTGTGAGGGCAATGGCTCGAACAAGTTAGAAATGGACTTTTTGGCCGACGTTTGGGTGACTTGTAATGTCTGTGAAGGGCAACGCTTTAACCGTGAAACACTCCAAGTAAAGTTCCGCGGTAAATCGATCGCCGATGTCCTAAACATGGACATTAGTGAAGCGATGGTTTTCTTTGAAAACCAACCTAGGGTCCTATCAAAGCTACAAACCCTCAACGCAGTTGGATTGGACTATCTCAAAATTGGCCAACCCTCCCCAACCCTCTCCGGTGGTGAAGCCCAACGCATTAAACTGGCTCGCGAATTGGTCAAGCGTAGTACTGGCAAGACGTTGTACTTGTTGGACGAACCGACAACGGGATTGCATTTTGCCGACATTTCAATGCTCCTGAAGGTTCTGCAAAACTTCGTGGAAGCTGGAAACACAGTTTTGGTGGTCGAGCACAATCTGGACGTGATTAAAACGGCGGACTGGATTATTGACATTGGCCCAGAAGGCGGATCCGGTGGTGGACGAGTTGTCTGCTGTGGTCCGCCGGAAGAGATCGCCAAGTGCGAAGAGTCCTACACGGGCCAAGCGTTAAAAAAAGCGCTCACCGAACGGCCGACGATCCCCAAACCTTCTAAAACGAAAAGCACTAAACCCGTCGAAGCCACCACGATCAAGGTTCGCGGTGCCGAACAACATAGCTTGCGCTCGGTAGACGTGGATATCCAACGCGACAAGATGACCGTGTTCTCCGGTCCTTCGGGAAGCGGTAAGTCCTCGATGGCGATGGACACGATCTATGCTGAAGGGCAACGCCGTTACGTCGAAAGCCTCAGTTCCTACGCGCGACAGTTCGTCAATCAGCTAGAAAAACCTAAAGTTGAACAAGTCGAAGGACTCTCGCCAGCGGTCGCGATCGAACAGAAGAATCTGGGATCAACTCCACGAAGTACTGTTGGAACAGTCACCGAAATCTATGACTACCTGCGGATTTTGATGGCTCGGCTGGGAACACCGTACTGCCCCGATTGTGATCAACCCGTTGGGACTCAAACCAGTGACCAGGTCGTTGACAAAATCATGGCCTATCCAGAAGGGCAACGTCTGTTGCTGCTGGCACCGGTTGAACCAGACACCAACCAAACCTTCGAACAACTGTTTGAAGAAATCCAAGGCAACGGTTTTATTCGGGTTCGCGTCGACAACGTCACGTTTGGAATTGATGAAGTGCCCGCGCTCAATCGCCGCTCGCGTCACGACATCGAGATTGTTGTTGACCGGATTTCGATCAAAAAATCGTCGCGATCTAGGATCGCCGACAGCGTCGAATCAGCCTTGTCCATCGGTAAAGGCGTCATCAACGTTGCCGAACCTTCAAAGGATGTGCCTGAACAACACTGGAAAGTCACCAAGCATAGCCAACACTTGTCTTGCAATTGTTGTGGTCGCAGTTTTGACACGTTGACCCCAAACAACTTTAGCTTCAACAGTCAACTCGGATGGTGTCCAGACTGCGAAGGCATTGGTACACAAACCGGTGCAACGCCGGCGGCGATCATGAACGATGCCGAGCTTTCGCTTGAGCAAGGCGCGGTCTTACTATGGCCAGATATGAAATCGCCAATGTCCAAAGCGATGTTGGTTGCTTGGACCAAGGGAACGGGCGTGCCAATCAGTACTCCGTTTTCTCAAATGGAGTCTCGCCATCGCAGGATGGTCTTTTATGGAACCGGTGATCGCTGGTTTGAGGCAAAAGACGACGACGGCAATCCCCTGTTTTCGTTCCAGTACAAAGGGGCCTACCCGACGATGGAAGAGGCCTCGCGGTTGTCGGCGGTACTGCGTCAGCGAATGCAGTCACTGATCGGAGAAGTCGAATGTGGTTGCTGTGGCGGCAGTCGCTTGCGAGAAGACGCAGCTGCGATGCGGTTCCAAGATACGACGATTGACGGGATTTGCCGCATGCCAATCGAGAGCCTTTCAAAAATGCTTAAAGGTTGGAAACTGGACGAACGCGAAAAGAAAATCGCGGGTGAATTGATCCGTGAAATTGTCGGCCGAGTCGATTTCTTAAACGACGTTGGCCTTGAATACCTAACGCTCAATCGTACTGCTTCTTCATTGTCCAACGGTGAAGCTCAGCGAATTCGTTTGGCTCGTCAACTTGGTAGCGGTCTGTGCGGTGTCCTGTATGTTTTGGACGAACCAACGATTGGCTTGCACCCGCGCGATAACACGCGACTGCTAAAAGCACTTCATCGCTTGCGAGATTTGGGCAACACTTTGATCGTCGTCGAACACGACAAAGAAGTCATCTCCAACAGCGACGCGATCTGTGACTTTGGCCCCAAAGCTGGCGTCGGCGGTGGCGAAATCGTGGCCCAAGGAACTCCAGATTCACTCGGCAGTAAAAAGGGCTCAGTTACGGGGCCTTACTTGAGCGGCAAAAAATCGATCCCAATCCCACTCAACCGCCGACCCGTTTTGGACCCCAAGAAGTTTCCTCAGAGCGTGGTCAAGCCACCCAAAGCAGCCAAGGCGACAAAGAAAAAGGCAACTAAAAAGACTGCCGCCAAAAAAACCGCTGCCGTTAAAGCTCCTACCAAAGCCGAAGTAAAAGCTCTTGCCAATGTGAAGCTCAATTCGACCGATTTGCTGGCCCAAACGCTGGACGTGGTAGGCGCCAAGCACAACAACCTAAAGAACATCGAAGTAAAGTTTCCGCTCGAATCTTTGTCGGTTGTCACCGGTCCATCCGGCTGTGGCAAGAGTTCGCTAGTAAACGACATCTTGTACCGAGCGCTTGCCCGTCGATTACACCGATCGGCTCAGACGCCTGGCTCTCATCGTGGCATCCGTGGCATCGAACACATTAACAAAGTGATTCGTGTCGACCAAACGCCGTTAGGTAATAGTCCTTCTTCCAACCCGGCAACCTATACGGGTGCATTTGATGCGATCCGCGAGTTGTTTGCTCACTTGCCTGATGCCAAACTGCGAGGCTTTACCTCGCGGCGATTCAGCTTCAACGTACCCGGTGGTCGCTGCGAAGAGTGCGCTGGTAACGGTCAACGCTGTATCGAAATGCATTTCCTGCCGGACGTATGGGTCGAATGCGAAGCTTGTAAAGGCCGTCGCTACAACGAAGAAACACTGGCGGTCCGCTATGAAGGCAAATCTATCGACGATATTTTGAAGATGCCATGTGGTGAAGCAGTCCAATTGTTTCACAACATCCCAAAAATTCGCCGAATTCTGCAAACGCTGTGCGACGTTGGGCTCGACTATCTATCGTTGGGCCAATCCGCTCCAACGCTCTCCGGCGGCGAGGCTCAACGGGTAAAGCTGTCGGCGGAACTGTCGCGGCCTGACACTGGGCGTACGCTGTATTTACTGGACGAACCGACGACAGGTTTGCACTTTGACGATTTGCAAAAACTATTGGATGTGATTCAACGTTTGATCGACGTCGGAAACACGGTCGTTTTGATCGAGCACAATCTCGACTTGATTAAAGCCGCCGACTGGATGATCGAACTTGGCCCGGAAGCCGGAATCAACGGCGGTGCAATTGTGGCCCAAGGCACGCCGGAAATGGTGGTTGAATACGCCAAGGCAGCACTTGCGGCGGCGTCCAAATCCGGCAAAAGCAAAGCTGGCATTCCTCGCAGCTACACCGGCGAAGCGTTAATCCCAGTACTGGGACAAGACCCATATAAAAAGCGAAAGACCTACGACCCAGACAAAGACGATCGCTGGAAGAAGGGTGATTTGGACATTGAAGACGTCGGGCTGGCGGCTTTGATGCCATGGGAGACTGACGGACGACGTTGGCATACCGAAGATCGCGTCGGGCGATCCGGCGAGACGGTGAACTGGGATGGCGACGTACTTAAACGAGTCGTCGACACGATCCAACAGAGCGAAGGCTTTGCGGCGACCAACTGGAACGATCAATCGGTTGTTGAAATTGCCGGCACTAAGAAAAACCAAAATTGGTTCTTTCAGGCTTTGACTGGCGACCCTTGGTTCTTAAAAATCAAGTTCCGCGTGCGGCCCAAAACTTTCAAACGCGAAGACTTAGTCGCTCAGATTCCACTACTCTCATCAAACGACCTCGACGACATCCCGGTTTACGGCAACGCCCCACGGGTTCGCTTGACCAGTATCAAGGCGTCGTGGCAAGAGGTTGAAATCAAAGTAAACAACTTGAAAGAGATTGACATCGCTGGATTCTGGGAGTTTCTAGAAACAGCCGTCAACAGCTTCCAAAATAAAAAACACATCAAGCCAATCAAACTTGATACTCAAACCCCCTGGGCCAAACTGGGCAAGAAGTGGCACCTAATGCGAAAAGGTTTTACGACCGATACCGAAGTCGCGTGGTCCCCAGAGGTACTAGAGGCATTGGAAAAAACATTGTCGCAAGCTGCTCCCGGCAGCGAGTTCGAGTGGGACAACGAACAAGTCGTTCATGTCGTATTGCCGGATCGCAAACAACCTTGGGCAAGCATACACACCAAACAATCCGACGGGTTGTGGTTGAACGTTCCTGTCCCCAAAGGGGAAGTCGAACCCGACTCCGTGACAGGTTTGGCTGGCGAAACGGATGTTACTTCCGAAACCGAAGCCGATGTCGTCCGACTCGGTTTTTCGGAAGTCGATCAAGTTAGTGGTAGTGAACTGAAAGAGTTCTTGAGCGAACGCGCCGCGGCGGCGGAGTAACACCGCGCAAAGCTCGTAGTTTGCAGTACCGGTTTTAACCGGACGTCTCCATCAGATTATCGCAACTATGGCGTCACACTAACCGTCGCGAAGTAATCCTCCAACGTTTCAGCTCGGCGGATCTCTTCGACAGTGCCGTCTTCCTTGAGCAGCAGTTCAGCGCTTCTGAGTTTTCCGTTGTACTGGAACCCCATCGAATGCCCGTGAGCACCGGCGTCATGAATCACGACCACATCGCCGATCTCCATCTCTGGCAATTCGCGGTCGATCGCAAACTTGTCGTTGTTTTCGCAGAGTGAACCGACCACATCCACGACCTTCGTCGCAGGTGCATCGTCTTTGCCCAAAACCGAAATGTGATGGTAGGCGCCGTACATACCTGGACGCATCAAATTCGCCATGCAGGCATCCACACCCACGTATTGCTTATAGATGTCTTTTTTGTGAACCACTTCGGTGACCAAGTAACCATAAGGGCCAGTAATAATCCGTCCGTTTTCAAGAAAGATCTTGAGCGGATCTGCGGCCGTACCTGCGATCATTCGTTCGTAAGATTCTTTGACTCCGGAAGCGACTTGATCGATCGGCAGCGCAACCTCACCGGGGCGGTAAGGAATGCCCATGCCACCACCGAGATTCACAAACTCGATGCGGATGCCTAGCTTTTCGTGTATTTCCAACACCAGCTCAAACAACATTTCTGCAGTTTCAACAAAGAACTTTGGATTCAGTTCATTGGAAGCAACCATTGTGTGCAACCCAAATCGCGTCGCTCCCAACTTTTGAGCTTTTGAGTAGCCTTCTAAAAGTTGTTCGCGAGTGAAACCGTACTTAGCTTCTTGCGGTTCACCGATAATCGCATTGCCCGTTCGCAGCGGACCTGGGTTGTAGCGGAAACAAATCAGCTCGGGCATGCCGACGGTTTCGGCCAAGTAGTCCACGTGAGAAAGGTCGTCCAAGTTGATAACCGCACCCAACTCTTTCGCTTTAGCATAGTCCTTGGCCATGGTGTTATTGGACGTGAACATAATCTCTTCGCCAGTCACACCGCAGTGATCGCTGATGATCAATTCAGCCAAGCTTGAGCAGTCGGCACCAAAACCTTCTTCGGCTAAGATCTTAAGGATCGCCGGAGTCGGCGTGGCTTTGACGGCAAAGTACTCTTTGAAATCTGGGCACCATGAAAACGCTGCGATCAAATCACGTGCACACTTGCGAATCGCAGCCTCGTCGTAGATGTAAAACGGAGTCGGAAAACGCTCTCTAATATTTGCGATCAAAGCACTGTCAAATGGTAATGTTCGTTCAGACAAGTCTAGAGTCCCATGAAAAATGTTTGTTGTAGTTGTTAACGACGGCGAATCGGCGTACACGATCAAGCGATTGTGTCACTGGCAACATCAATACGTGCTACCATAAACCGGAAAACACCAATCAAAACCGAAGCAGAAATGGCCATACACCAGCGGGGATTATCCTTAAAATACCGCAAATAACAAGCGCCGCTTAACCATCAACTAGCCGACAAATGATATGTAACCAGGTTTGTCAATTTCGCAACCGACATTCAAGTTTCACCAACCGAGCAAGTGTTCGGTTGGTGCACGTATCCATCCATGGCCCGATTACTAAATTAACTCGGGCCCGCGGAAGCATTACTTAACATTCATGCCAAAGGTATAACAAGCTTGTGACCACCACCGAAATGCACCAAGGTTTGCTTATGCGCAAAAACCAGCCGCTTGCGACTTGGATCGACAAGCAATATTGTAGTGCCCGATGATAATGCCACTTCATGGAAAAGCAGTAACGGTTCCAGCTTTTTGGCAAGTTCTGTACCAGCGTTCACGCTCCTCAAATCAAATTTCACCCTGCGCTCGAAAGACCGATGATGGCTCAGAACGATTCAATTTTCTCGGGATGTATCCCTGCCTTAATGACGCCTTGCTCAGTGGATGGCTCGCCGGATTTCGACTCGCTGGTAGCGACCGGCAAGAGCTTGATCGATGCGGGTATGCGGGGCGTCGTTTACTGCGGATCGATGGGCGACTGGCCGCTGCTGACCGACAAACAGCGAAAAACCGGTGTGGCCCGACTGGTCGAAGCGGGTATCCCCGTGGTAGTCGGTACCGGCGCCAAAAACTCTGTAGACGCTGTCGACCATGCGACTCACGCCCAAGAAATTGGCGCTGCCGGGCTGATGGTGATTCCCCGAGTTCTATCGCGAGGCGTCTCGCCGGCCGCTCAACGAAATCACTTTGCAGCGATCCTCAAAGCAGCTCCCAGCTTGCCAGCGGTGATCTACAACAGCCCTTACTATGGTTTTGAAACCAAGGCAGACCTGTTCTTTGACCTGCAAACCGAGTTTTCCAACTTAGTTGGATTCAAAGAATTCGGTGGCAGCGATTCGCTTAGCTACGCCGCGGAACACATCACCAGCGGTAGTGACGACCTGATCTTGATGGTTGGCGTGGATACCCAAGTCTTTCATGGCTTTATCAATTGCGGGGCCGGCGGAGCGATCACGGGTGTTGGCAATGCACTACCGACAGAAGTCCTTCGATTGGTCGAACTCTGCCAGCAAGCTGCCGCTGGCCACGCCGAGGCTCGAAAACTTGCCCAAGAGCTAAACGAAGCGTTGAACGTGCTTTCAACATTCGACGAAGGCCCGGACTTGGTGCTTTACTATAAACAGCTAATGGTGCTCGAGGGACACAAAGAATACGAACACCAGCTCTACGCCTCAGACCAACTTAGCAACAGTCAACGAGCCCACCTTACCCAGCAGTGGCAGCTGTTTCGTAACTGGTGGGACAATTGGAGCGGGAAGAAGTAGGTGTCGCCGGAGTCGACAGACTTCGGGATGTTGCCACGAAAGGCCCGCCGGCCAGATCCAGCTACGACGGCGACCGTAGTTTTTTGTCCGGCCTTGTTTTTACTGAAGGAATCAGGATTTTGCGTCGATTTTAGCTATTGATGCCCAACATTACCTGACATACAATCCCCGACCTTAAACACGCAAAGTTAACTCAGATTCAATATCATGACGATCGATAAAAGCCTGAAAATCAAAGCCGGTGCGGCCAAGACCAGAAACGTTTTGACTCGCCCTGAGCGACTCGCAAAGCTCATCAGCGATGACCGCTGGGAAGAAGGCGATCCAGTTTACGGCCTGCCTAAGGTTCGCGTTGCCAAACTTTCAATGAAAAAGAAGAAGAAGGCAAAGACTGAAGATGCAGACGAATCCAAGGAAGCTTAGCCGTTTCTTCGCTAGGATTTATTCTGGCATCTAGCAAGCATATACAAAGAGCTGCGATTTTTCGCAGCTCTTTTTTTGCGCCCCATGCAAACTAGGCCCACCTACCGTCCGACTTCGTCAAAACTCCGCAAGAAACAAAGGGAGAGACCTGAAATTACCGGTCAGCGGATACCGCTCAGTGGCAGAACAGGCAACCTAGGATGACTCTACTGACTGCGGCCAGTCCCCGGCCCATATCAGTAATTTTGGGTCGATAACAAAAAGGTGCAAACCGCCATAGTCACCAACACTCCTCCTAGCTTGCCTATTCTCATGGAACGACAGACCGAAGCGAACCTACAATCGATTTACAATCACGTATCGATGCTGGCTAAGCAGCGGCTTGCAGGATTTTCTCGCAACACCGACCTAGACTTCCGCGAGGCGTACTTATTTCGCAACGATCACATTTGCGGTATTAAAATCACATCGGGGCCTTTCATTGCCAAATGGTATGAAAGCGACGATGAAATCAAGTTTTTCCGAGGGATTAGGCCTCTAGGGACCGTTTCGATCCACGGGCAACGCGGCGCGAAAGCGGCTTAACTTACCCTGCCAAGTCACACTGAATTCCAGCTCGGCCGTCAATCGTTGGGGCATGATATTTCAACGAAAACCGACAAACTGCCAACAAACTTCAGGCAGCGGTCACGAATTTCAAATTCCTTGCCGATAAATCGCCGGTGCTCATTGCCAACCGGCTTTTTTTGTGCACAATCCTCGCCTCACCCCAAGACGCGATTCGAAGATTTCGGATCGTTTCAACAAGAGTGAGAAACTGAGTTAAATTTGGGATTTTTGCAGTTGACGATGTGACAATCGGACAATATCTTCTGCGTCTTTCCAAAAATCATCGGAAAACGATCTTCACGCCGAACTTACCCTTTGGTCGGAACCAACCAGAGCTTCCCGGCGACGCCAAAGTGGACTTTCTGCGGTTGGTTTACGTGAAGCAAGATCGTTGAAAATAAATTTGTTTACTGGTTCGGTGTTGTTCACTGAACGAATGTTCTTGAAGGAACGTAACGCGTGGCTGCTAATTCAAATACAGAAGTGATTCGCATTCGCATGGAAGCATACGACCACTCGGTCCTAGATCAGAGTGCTGCTGAAATTGTGGATACAGCTAAGCGAACTCATTCTGAAGTGCATGGTCCAATTCCACTGCCAACTCGGATTGAACGCTACACCGTTTTGTCTTCACCGTTTGTAAACAAGAAGGCTCGTCAACAGTTCGAAATCCGAACACACAAGCGTTTGATTGACATCGTTCAAGCAACCGCCAAGACGATCGATGCCTTGAACAAGTTAAGTCTGCCAGCTGGCGTTGATGTCGAGATTAAGATCAAGACTGCGTAGTGGTAGTGATTAGTTTTTAAACTGCTGTAAAGCGTAAACATATATGTACGGAAGCCGTCGGGATAACCGCCCCTGTTAAGGGCGGTTCCATTCGGTTAGTCCAATTGGATAATAAGGCGATAGTCATGACAAAAGGCATACTCGGCCGTAAGGTTGGGATGACGCAGGTGTTCGATCCGGAAACGGGTGTCGCAACGCCCGTCACAGTGATCGAAGCAGGGCCTTGCAAGGTTCTTCAGCTTCGCAGCGAAGAGACAGATGGCTATTCAGCGGTTCAGTTGGGTTATCTCGATAAAAAGCGTCCTTCAAAGGAACGACGCTCTCGCCGTAGCCAAGCAGCTCGTTCAGAGCGTGGCCACGTTGCGGATATCAAATCAAAGCGAAGTGCACGTCTTGCCGCTGCTGGCGTTGAGCCAAAGGCCAAGGCGAACTGCGAACCTCAAAAGTTCATCCGCGAATTGCGTGGCGATGTTGAAGGTTACGAAGTTGGCACTGATGTCGTTGTTGACGTTCTTGACGGCGTTACCAAGGTTGACGTCATTGGCGTTAGCAAGGGTCGCGGTTTTGCAGGTGTTATGAAGCGTCATAACTTCTCTGGTCAACGAGCGACTCACGGTGTTAAGAAATGTCACCGTCATGCTGGTGGTACTGGCATGAGTGCGTGGCCAAGTCGTACCTTTAAGGGCAAGCGTATGGCTGGTCATTACGGTTCGGCTCAAGTCACAGTTCGCAACTTGGGTTTGCACAAGATCGATACCGAGAACAACTTGTTGTTGGTTCAAGGTGCTGTGCCAGGTCCAAATGGCGGTTATCTAGTCATCCGTGAAACCAACAAGAAGTAGGGTTGAAGCCATGGCAAGTTTGCCTATTTTTGATGTTTCCGGAAAAGAGATCGGCAAGTACGAGATCGATCCGACGGAAATCGCCGCAACAGTCAACCGACAGTTGTTGCACGATGTCGTTGTGATGTACCAAGCCAACGCGCGACAAGGTTCGCACAAGACCAAGAACCGGTCGGAAGTTGCTGGTAACCGCAAGAAGATGTACAAGCAAAAAGGTACGGGTAACGCTCGTGCTGGTTCACGTGCTTCGAACATTCGTCGTGGCGGTGGACACGCGTTTGCAATTCGCAATCGTGACTACAGTTATCGCTTGCCTCGCAAAGCAATCCGCTTGGCGACACGCATGGCGTTGGCTGGGAAAATCCAAGACGAGCAAGTCGTTGTACTTGATAGCTTGTCAATGGACGCGCCGAAGACAAGTGTCGTCGCTAAGATGCTCAAGGGCATGGGCCTTGAAGGTTCAACAGCTTTGATCACAACGGCGGATCACTCACCGAACGTATACAAGAGTGCTCGTAACGTTCCAGGTGTCGAAGTTTTGCAAGCAGCAGACTTGAACGCCTTGGCGATTCTTCGCCCGCAGC
>CAZHCH010000012.1:0-57581 GCA_964530985.1 uncultured Pirellulaceae bacterium
GCCACTTACCCCAGTGGCTCGACGAACCACTGAGGTTTAATCTTTCTTGGTCACTGACCGAACCGCCCGCTTAACCATCCGTTTAACAGGCTTTCGTTATCGCGGCGATTACTTCGTCTCGCTCTGCTGCATCTCTTCAGGCGTTTTAATTTTATCAGCAAATGCAGCTTTCAGCTTCGCCAACTTTTTGGGAATCAACAGCTGACAGTACCCACTGTTCGGATTGTTGGCAAAGTAGTTTTGGTGATAGTTTTCAGCCACCCAGAATTTCGCTGCCGGTTCGATTACTGTTACAACCGGTGCTCCGAAGACGTTTTGTTCGTTTAGTTTTTTCTTATAGCTCTCTGATTTGGCTTTCTGAGAATCGTTGTGATAAAAGACAGCAGAACGATACTGTGGGCCAACATCATTGCCTTGGCGATCCATCGTCGTCGGATCGTGCGTCTTCCAGTGAATTTGCAGCAAGTCGTCAAACTTGATCACGTTCGGATCGAATTCAATCTGAATAACTTCCACATGTCCCGTTTGTTTACCGCAGACCTGTTCGTAGGTTGGGTTATCCACATGACCACCCATGTAGCCAGATTTGACGGACTTCACGCCTTTGAGCTGCAGAAAAACGGCCTCTGTACACCAAAAACATCCGCCGCCAAAAGTTGCTGTTTCCATTGCTTTGTTTCCTTGAGTATCGTCGGTTTCGCCGACTGTCGGATCAGGGGTCGGGAATTTTTCGCTTTGAGTCACTGGAGCTTGGCAACCAATCGACTGCGCTAGTAACAAGCAGGCTGTGATGAACAGCGCATTTGAGAATGAAAATCGATTCATGGTTAATTTCTTTCAAGATTCTACGTAATGAGTGTGAGAATAATACAGTGCTTATCGCCCGCGTCACAATACCGGTGGTAAAAATGTAAAGCGAGTGATAACGGCACGATCGAGGTTCAAATTCGTATTCAACACACGAGTGTTTTATCAAAGTTTAATTTAAGAGTCAGCCGTTTCGTATTGGCCACTATTGCCGATACAAAACAAACAAAAACCGTGAGCTATCGCCCGGCGGCTGACCGATGCCATCAACCCCATGCTTTCGTTATGACGAACCACTAATCAAATTTGGCTCGCATCCGTTGTACTATTTTTTGGATGGACGCTTTTTCTGCCGGTGAATCAACGATCTCGATCGCCCGGTTTTCGGCGAGGCGAGCTTGGCGAGTTCGGTTTAGCTCTCGCATCAAGATCGACTTTTGCAACAAGGCATCGGCTCGTAAATCTGCAGGAACTGCTTCATTGTCGGCAAAGTCGTCGAGTGTCTTGAGGGCTTCAGCCTGTTGTTCCGAAGCAAACAAGCAATCCGATTTCGCAGCAACAAGTTCAAGCAACAAATCAAAGTTACTTGTGGTCAACGCAATGCCCGCTTCGAAAGCTTTCATCGCCTCAGCTGTCAGACCTTCCTTCGACTGAAGTTCGCCTTTGGCTAAAAACAAATATCCAACATCGCTGCCCGAGATATTTTTTGAGACCGCAATCTGTTTGTCCAACAACTCGATCGCCGCTTCTGGCTTGGAGATTTCGGACAATGAATAAGCTTTCTTGGCAATCAAACGCTGCCGAGTCGCTGGGGTGAGACTTTCAAGCGAGATCATTCGGTCCAATACGTCGACGGCTTTGTCGTCGGCTTTAATTTCACGAGCCAAGTTGAACTTGATCTGTAAAATACTCAATCGCTCCAAATCGTCAAACGCAAACTCAGCAAGCACTTCGTCGATGAACTGCATTGTTTTTTCGGGCTTGGCTAACCGAGACCTGACCAGCAAGTCAGCGAGAATAACCTTTCGCATTTCCGCGTCGGCATCGGCGTTCCATTTCGCTCGCAGGCCGAGCTTATTTTTACTGTCTAAGCTAACAATTTCTTTAATGATGTTACCGTAGTAAATGCTCGCGATATTGTCGCCAAGATCAGTAATGGCGGCATCGAGAAGCTTTGCGCGTTGATCGCCTGTTTCGTCTTTAGCGGCGGCGAGGTTTTCATCTCGTTTGATCCGCAATTGCCGAGCATCCATCATGATTTTGATGTAGCCGGTCGGTCCACCTTTTTCGTATCCAGAAAACGCGAACGGCTTAAATTCACGATCAACCATAATGACCGTTGGGTAACCTGAAATGGCGAACTTCTCAGCAAGCGTATCATTTTGATGCTTCAGTGCGGGGTCGAGTTCTTTTTCTCTGGGGAAGTCCAACATGACCAAGACAAACGTGTCGCGGACTCCATCCAAAAACTCCTGCTGCGAAAACACTTCCGCTTCCAGCGCCCGGCAAGGCGGGCACCAGTCGGATCCCGTAAATAACAACAAGATGTCTTTGCCTTCCTCAGTCGCTTGTTCGGCTGCGGCCTTGACATCCGTGATGAATCCATCGTTGGGGGTCGCTGGACATTGCGAGGCGGTAAGACTCGTCAACAACGCGAGCGTTACGGTTACAACAGCAATCCGCTGGCGCAAATGACAAAGGCAGGCAACGAAGAAACGATGATTCATGGTAGTTCGTTAACGTATGTTCAAGAATTATTTGAGGAAGGCACCTTATCGATCACCAACCAGCAGTATCTATATTATGTGACGCTACCGCTTGCTAAGATTGTACCAGAGAAATTTCAATTTGAGCTGAGTCCATCGTGCTGCTATATGAAATTAATGGGTCAAAGAGAAATCGAGCCAACGCTAGGTTTGACAACGCCGCAGCCGGGAGTTTATTAGAGCCCAAAAAAAACCGCGTCAAAAGACGCGGTTTCAGTGTTCAGTTTCTAACCATTGATAGCCCGTGGGCTAGAGCACAGAAGCTATTCAACAGTAACACTCTTGGCCAGATTACGAGGCTTATCGACATCACAGCCACGCAATACAGCGATGTGATACGACAGCAATTGCAGAGGAATCGCGGAAACGATCGGCTGTAAGTACTCAATCGTTTGCGGGATGTAGATCACATCGTCGGCAACTTCAGCGATACGTTCATCACCTTCGGCCGCGATCGCGATCACAGGACCACCACGAGCTTTCGTTTCCTCTAAGTTGCTCATGACCTTTTCGTAAATAAAGCCTTGAGGCATCACGAACACACTAGGCGTGTCTTTATCAACCAGCGCGATCGGGCCGTGCTTCATTTCCGCGGCAGGATAACCTTCCGCGTGAATGTAACTGATTTCTTTCAGCTTGAGGGCGCCTTCGAGAGCGGTGGGAAAATTGTAGTGACGGCCCAAGTACAAAAAGTTGTTACAGTTTTGATACTTGGCAGCGATTTCTGCAATACGTTTATTTTGGCCCAAAGCTTCTTCCACCTTGTCGGGAACCGCGCGAATCGCATCGATCATTTTGCGACCCTTGTTGTAACTCATGTGACGAAGGCGACCCAAATACAACGCCAGCATCGTCAACGCCAAACACTGCGAAGTATAAGCCTTCGTCGAAGCCACCCCAATTTCAGGCCCTGCATGCAAGTAAATTCCGCCGTCGGCTTCTTGTGCAATGCTACTGCCGACCACGTTACAGATCGCCATCGTCATGTGACCCTTGCGTTTCATCTCTCGCAGCGCGGCCAATGTATCAGCGGTTTCCCCAGACTGAGTAATTGCAAATATCAGCGAGTCGTTGTCCATCGGCGGGTTGCGATAACGCAGCTCACTTGCGTATTCAACTTCAACTGGGATCTGTGCGATGTCTTCAAGCAGGTACTCGCCAACCAACCCAGAGTGCCAACTGGTGCCACAAGCGGTGAACACGATTCGTTTGACTTTGATCAAGTCGGCTGGAGTCAGATTCAAACCACCGAACACCGCAGTCGCATCGTCTTCGCTTAAGCGACCTCGCATCGTGTTGCGTAGGGCTTCGGGTTGTTCGAATATTTCCTTCAGCATGTAGTGGTCGTAGTCGCCCATTTCCACTTGATTCGATTCCACGTTTAGCACGCGAACGTCGTGAGCCACTTCGCCGGAATCGCGATGAGAAACTTGCAGCGAATCCGCTTCCAGAACGGCAACTTGGTGGTCCGCCAAATAAACGATCTTGTCCGTGTAGCCAACCAACGGCTGAGCATCGCTGGCGAGGAAGTGTTCGCCGTCGCCAACGCCAATCACCAAAGGACTACCCAAGCGTGCCGCAAAAATCGCATCAGGCCATTGCGTGAAAATGATCGCCAAACCGTAAGTTCCGCGAAGTTGAGAGATGGCTTCTTTTATCGAATCGACACCAATTGCGTGAGTGATTGGCGCTCCGTTTGCAGCGCTGCAACGTTTTTTAAACGCTTCTGCAATCAAGTGAGCAACCACTTCAGAATCGGTTTCCGAAGTGAATTCGAAGCCACGAACCTTCAAGGCCGAACGCAATTCCGCAAAGTTTTCGATTACACCGTTGTGTGCGATTGCCAGAACTTGCTCTCCGCCCAAATGCGGGTGAGCATTGTCGACCGTCGCTGCACCATGAGTGGCCCAACGTGTGTGCCCAATGCCAGTACCAGCCGTGCAAGGAGGCGCAGCAGCGATTTCCTGAGCTAAAGAAGCGATGCGCCCAACTGATTTAGTAATGTTCAGCTGAGCATCTGCGGTGATCGTGGCCGTACCGGCACTGTCGTAACCGCGATACTCTAGCCGGCGAAGGCCTTCAAGCAAAAAATCTTGAGCCGTCCTAGGCCCTATGTATCCAACAATTCCGCACATTAATTTTCTTTTCTTGTTAGGCAGGAAGCTAATACGTTATCGTCATGCACCTATAAAATGTCCAGTGCAAACGACCCGTGGCGCTTGGGCCAGTGCTGCTCCTCAATTCGATGTGATCCGAAGAATCGTAATAGGCTACCAAGTTAGGCTCGCCAGAGAGCCTTCAGCCATTAAAATAACACTCCGTGGTCAATCAAAGCTCTTTTGCTTTCGACTGATCATAATAGGCTCACCACATCACATTAGCACTGGTTTAAATGGACAAGCAACGCCCTCAATCGAATTTAGGTCAGCCTAGCTCCTCAGCTCCAACATCGCCAAACGTCAAAAAAGTTCAAAATTCCTCAAAACCAGATGCTCTCGGGCAACCAGTGATCAGAGCAGAAATTATCGCCATCGGTGATGAACTTTCAAGCGGCGTTCGGCTGGACACTAACTCTCAATGGATCAGCCAACGTTTGGACCAATTGGGAATTCAAACCGCTTTTCATTCAACCGTCGGCGACGATCTGGAAGACATGCTGGCAGCGTTTGAAACCGCTGCAGGACGCGCTGACTTGATTTTCACCACCGGCGGGCTAGGACCGACGGCGGACGATTTGACTCGAAACGTAATCGCCCAACTAGGAGGCGTTGAGCTGGAGCTAAACCAACGTGTTTTACAGCATATCAAATCCATGTACCAATCGCGTGGTCGCGATATGCCGCCCAATAACGAAGTGCAAGCTTGGTTTCCAGCAGGAGCAAACATCATCGATAACCCCGAAGGTACTGCACCAGGAATTGAATTTGCAGGCACTAAAACAGTCGCTGGCCAGCCTACCAATTATCAGATGTTTTCATTTCCGGGCGTCCCAGCAGAATTGAAACAAATGTGGCACGCCAGTGTGCTACAACGTTTAGCCGATCTGTACTCGATCGACACAATGATTTTTCATCATACGATCCATTGCTTCGGATCTGGCGAAAGCGCGATCGAAATGCAACTGCCCGATTTGATCCAGCGAGGTCGCAATCCCTTGGTCGGGATCACCGCTAGCGCGGCGACAATCTCCTTGCGGATTACAACACGCGGAGCAAACCAACAAGAATGTTTGAAAAAGATGCAGCCCACGATCGACACCATCCATGATCGATTAGGCGATTTAGTTTTCGGCGAAAACGGCCAATCATTGGAGCAGGCCGTCGCTCAAAAACTGGCAACCCGGCAACAGACCATCAGCGTATTTGACTGGGGATTAGGTGGTGACGTTGCGCGACGTTTGATCGCCACCGAGCCCGCCGGCTGTTTGGCTGCGAGTCGAACCTACGCTCCGCAACCGGATAGTGACGGCTTCGACATTGCCGATCGAATGCAACAAATTTTGCACGACCAGAACTGGCACGAAGGTGCCGATGTGATTTTGATAATTGGGCCGATTGACCGAAACGATGCCACCATCGCCAGCGGGGAGTCCTACTTTGAGATTGCGATCGGCTGGCAAGACCAAGGGCACTGGAAGACTCAAAGCCAGCAGCTTCGGTACCGCGGGCATTCCGCTTGGCGAGAGGTCCGGTCAGTCAAAGAGGTCCTGAACTTCGTACGCCTCCATTCAATATAAATCTCAATCGCCGGCTGGCCGTTTAAAAAATAACTTTGCTCAATTTGATGCGATATTTCTTAGAAATTTCTAAGACTTTCGCCAATCAGCGAAACAATTACATTCGCCTAACTTCATAGGTGATGGGTATTATTAGTATGCCTCTTATTTCTCTATGGAAACACGAACCATGCTTCTTGAACAACAACACGAAACACTTTATCAACCGCTAGGTGCCTCACGGCGTTGGCTTCGGTTGTTTGTGGTTGTACTGGGGCTGATCGTCATCTGGTCTTTACAAACCGGCGCAACGACAAAATCCAATCTTCAAGTGGCGGTGAATGATTCTCAGCCCGCGATAGACCATTCATTGGTGAGCTATTCACAGCCCATGCATCAACCTCTTGCGTTAGCAACACCGCAGCTAGAACTAGGGCAGGACCTGCTAAGTTCGCCGCTATCTGATACCGACCAATCGAAAATCAAGGCCATCACTGCCAGTGAATGGTTAGGGCCACTGGCTCCAATCGCTGTGTCGCCGTTCTTCGGCATCACTTGTTTGGCTGCCTTGTCGCAATTTGGCGGTGACTACTTGCCTATGAATTCATTCATTAGCAATAACCCAGTTCTGAAAAATCCGTACGTACTATGGTTGTTTGGAACCCTGACCTTGCTAACGTCCTTGCCTCGTTTGACGAAAGTCAGTAAGCCGTTTGCTCAAGCGATGGACATGCTAGAAACGTACGGCGCAATCATCACGATTATTGTGTTGCGATTTGCTTCCACCATTCCCAGTAGTGAGCCATTGGATCCCATCGAAACCGCGATGGTTGTTCAAATGGGCTGGATGTCGTTCCCTGTGGACGTGCTGTTTAGTTTGGCTGCGATCGTCAACATCATTGTCATCAACAGTGTTAAGTTTTTCTTTGAAATGCTCGTGTGGCTCGTGCCATTTCCATTCGTTGACGCCATGTTGGAAATCGCCAACAAGGGAATTTGCGTGGGCTTGATGGCCGTTTACGCCTACAACCCGCTTGTCGCGACGATTCTAAACTTGATTATCTTTGTGGCTTGCCTGTACGTTTTCAACTGGACGACGCGCCGAGTGACATACTGGCGGACGATGTTGACGGATCCAATGTTGGCGTTGATCTGGCCAGCGTATTCGACGTGGCGTGGAAATCGCTTGAACGGTTTTTTGCAGAATAACTTGGAAGGCATTCCAGCCAAAGCCAGCGTTGCAATGGAAAAGACCGATTCTGGCTGGCGGCTGACACAACGGCGATGGTTCTTCCCCGGTCGTGTGATCGAATTGCCCAGTTCAAAGTACGCTTTCGAAGTTCGCTCAGGCATCATGACGAATTCGATTCGCAGCCAACAAGCGAGTGATGTCGAGAAAGTCGAATTAGCGATATCCGGTCGCTTCAAAAACCACTTGGATCAAATTAGCGAAGAATTTGGTTTTCAAAAAACCGTTGGCGAACCACCCGAGGTGGTGGCACTGGGGTCGTGATGATCGTTTTAGCCATCTGTGTGATGGCCAAAGTCAACAAGTTTTAAGAATGGTTCTTCTGAGTGTTTAGTGGCTCAGCCAAGTATTTGAGGTTCTCGATCAGGCGAGTGAGTGCCATGCTCCACGGTTTTGAGGGTGAGAGCAAGCAGCTATTTAGACCCAACCGCTGGCCTCTTGGACATCGCACCGTTCATTTCCGTTCTGCAAAGTGAACAGTTTCAAGTCAAAGAGGATTGTGATTCAAAACGATGCATATTAAAGCTGAACAGGTCGTTGGCCTGTATCGCGAAAATAAGCCAATCCCTGCTGTCGCTCCTCCGACCAGCGGTTGAAAAATTGGTCCATAATCGTCGCTAAATCAGGAACCTTACGTAGCACCGTTAAGAACATTTCCGCGTCTCCGCCTTGCCGTAAATCTCGGTCAGTTTTTTTAACGATCGCGACTTGGCAATGAGTATGAAATTGCTCCTCTGACAAACTTTCAAGAATCGTGACGTAAGTAATTCTGGCCAAATTAGACTCATTATTTTTTTCGAACCAAAACCTGCTCCGACGTACGAGTTCATCGATCCCAGCAAACCGGCGCTCAAAAAGCACTTGGCAAGCAAGCAAACTTTCTTCCTCGTCATCACTGCTCAAGCTCCGAACGAGCGAGGCCTCGGAAGTCGGCGTCAAAGGAATGCCACTAACAGTGTACAGGTAAATCGCTGCAACTCGAATTTCTGTGATCGAGTCATTCAGCAACTGTGCCACTTGGCTCGCTATCTGGTCGATCGACTGCGATTCCATTTGCCATTGAAATAGAGTCGCAAGCCTGACCGAGGGCGATTGCGATACTAACTCTTCAGTTCGCCTTGGTTTGGAATGCTGATCCGTATGGAAATTAGAATCGGGCTGGACGAAAGCATCGCCGGTTTTCATCAAATAGCGAATCGCATTTCGACAAGAAACTCTAGCATCTGGGCGAAGTTGGTTAAGCCATGTCGGCGAATATTCGTTCCTCATCCACGCCATTAGCCCAAGAGCGTACCCAAACTGGATGGATGACAAGTATCCAGATTTTGAAATATGAAAATGATTCATTTCGCCATCAGTATATGAGTGGTCCTGTACCGTACAGTTGGCAGTAAACAAACCGAACCCAGTAAAAACTGACAACAGGTCGGTTAGATGTTCATGATCAAATTCATCTGCAGCAAACAACTTTCCAGACCCGCCTAATAACAAGTGATGGCCGAGTTCATGAGCCATCGTTGAAACCATTTCAGCGGGACGTTGAAGTAGCGAGGTTGCAATCACAACTTTACCGTCATGCAAGTCATTGCCCGGTTCGTAGAATCCAAGTGCCGAACTACCATCGTTATATTCTCCAGCGCCTCCGGCATCGTCGAGAAATTCCAACGCCACTGAATTCGCTGAAAATTTAAACTGAGCAGAAATCCGTTGAAACAACCGACGTGCGCTCTGTTCAGTCAGGTCACTGAGCTCCGGAAAATCCGTCAACGTCAGCATGGGAGCATTCCGCATCAACTCCGCCCCTAAGTTCTTGCATAGCCAACTCCAGCGGTACTCGATCCAAGCTTTGTTTAGCAAGTCAATCGGCAACTTAGTTTTGAAAAAGTTAAACACGATGCGCGCTTTTAAATGGAGGCAGGTTCAAGCCGCTTATCGTTCACTTTCCACATAGAAACTTACTGATCTCGCCGGCAGGCTCAAGTTTAGTTATTTGACGTCGTCATCGGCGTCTTCACTGTTCGATTCATTAGAGGGCTCTCCGTTCACCGAACTTCGCAAATAAAAGTTACGGTCGACCGTTAGCTCTTTGACGTCCACCTCGGTTTCGATCGATTGCTGAGTAACCGTCGGCTTGATCCATGTGGCTTTGCCATTAACGTTTAGTTTGACGGGAAAACAAAGACTGTCGATGCAGTCTTCAAACTGGTACGTGATTTTTCTCTCCTCAAAGCCGATCACAAGATTAGGAATTTGAGTGTGTCTCAAGTACTGATCAAACAAGCTGCTTAAATCGACACCTGATTGCTTACTGAGATAATTTTCCACTTGCTCGGTCGTGATGATTTGGTGAAAAAATGTTTTGTTCAGCCCGCGCAGGATGCCTCGAAACTTCTCATCATCGTTAACGATTTGCCGAATCGTGTGCAACATGTTCCCGCCTTTGTAGTACATGTCGCTTGAGGATCCCTTTTGGTGCAAGTTGTATTTACCAATGATTGGTTTGTCGTTTTCGATCAGGTCGCGACAACCGATCACGTAATCGTTGGCTTCTTTTTGGGTGAAGTGATAACCGATGAACAACGTTTCTGAGTAGTTCGTGAAGCTTTCGTGGATCCACATGTCAGCGATGTCTTGCGAGGTCAAGCTGTTACCGAACCATTCGTGACCCGATTCGTGGACGATAATAAAATCAAACTTTAGCCCGACGCCTGTTTTACTCAGGTCGCGGCCCCTGTAACCGTTGGCAAAAAAGTTTCCATAGGTCACAGCGCTTTGATGTTCCATTCCGGTGTACGGCACGACCACAAGTTTGTAGCTGTCCTCGTAAAAAGGATACTTGCCAAACCAATGTTCGAACGCCTTGATCGTACGCGGGACTTCTTTGAAGTGAGCTTTGGCTCGTTCGGCCTGTCCTTTAAGCACCCAGTAATCAACGTCCAAGGTCCCCGCTTCGCCGTCAAATTTGTCAGCGAAATGAACATAGTTGCCAATGTTCAAACTGACGGCGTAGTTATTGATCGGGTTTTTGACCTCCCACTGAAACGTTCGCGTCTTGTCTTTCTGTGAATGAGTTTGACCAGTCAAGCGACCATTGGAGACAGCTTTTAGATTGTCAGGGACGGTCGCGCGAACCCGCACGCCCTGATCAGGTTCATCGCTGCCGTGGTCTTTACATGGCCACCAGCTACTAGCGCCGAGACCTTGGCAGGCGGTGGCGATGAAGTGATTTCCTTGTTCGTCCTTTTTCCAGGTGACGCCGCCTTCCCAAGGTGGATTGGTTGCTTCAACGGGCTGGCCGCCGTATTTAATTTCGATCACTTCAGTTGATCCAACAGGCAAGGCTTTCGGGAAGTCGATCCAGTAAACATTGCCTTCACGCATAAACTTGAGCGTCTGTTGCTTGTGCGTGACGGACTGAATTTTTAACGGCGGTTGCAAGTCGATTTGCATCCGAGTGGCCTTGGCAAGTACTCGAAATTTGACTTGATTTAGGCCTTTGATGGATTTCGATTCTGGAAACACTTCAACCGCTAAGTCGTAGTGCAGCAAGTCCCACCACGCGCGCTCGGGAGTGATTTCACCGCGCAGCTGCTCTGGACTTCGCGTGGTAGGTTCCTGCGTAGCGGAGTCCTGCATGACAGCTGCTTGGGCAAAAACCATACCTGCTGTTAACAATGGCAATGGAGCAACGACACACAGAAAAAATCGAATAACGAGGTTCATAGAAACTGATTTACCATTGAATAGTCAAAGTATGCCCGACCGCAATCTGGGAGGTCGCATTTTACACCATGACCACAACCTAAGAAAATGAAATTTTGCTAGACACGGTGGCATCATTCTCCGTAGTTTGATAACGTTAAAATTAGGGAGACGACAAGTTTCCAAGTTTAAGTCGCGAGTTGGGACTGGTTTGCCAACCGCGAACCCTTACTGTCCAATCTTTCATTCGGAGCCCACCTATGTCACATTCACTCGAAAGCGTTCAACGCTTTGACGCCGCTGCAAAACAATCAACCGTAGACAACATCGAAAAGCATCTGGGCATTGCCATGCAGACAGCTGATGGACGAACCGTATCCGCGTCCGACCAAAAAGAACTCGATCAAATTCGTGATGGTTTTTGCAAAAAACACTTAGGGCTTGAGCCAGCCGAAGCGGAAACAATCATTGCCGACACCATGGAGATGCTCAGACACGACAGTGCTAAATCTCGCATCACGGTCTACTACTTGTTGGCTCAAAAGGCTGGCAAACTAGATATTTTTTCTTAGGCACCAATGTAGTGGATCAGGCTGCAAATCCCGCAGTTCAACTCGGCCGCAAGGATTCGTAGCCTGCATCCAATAAGCAAGTCTTGCTGACGCTCCATTAGAGCTACCGGCAGAACAAATATTCCAAGAATTACACGCACCACTAGGAATTTACGCCGGTGGTGTTTTTTTATTGGGGGCATAGAATACGCTCCCGCATTTTCTCGTGTGAAACGCCCAAGCTGTTTTGGCGAAACTCACAGGCCTGTGCGATCTTACCAGAACGGCGACATGCAAGAAAAGATATTTCATCACACCTTCGACAACGGCCTGACCGTCGTGGCTCAGCCGATGCCGTGGCTCGAATCGGCAGCGTTTTCAATCGCAACGCCGGCTGGCTTTCGTTACGACCCCAGCGACAAACTGGGACTTGCAAATCTTGTTTGCGAAATGGTCCAGCGTGGCAGCGGAGACTTCAGCAGCCGCGAGTGGGTCGAAGCCCTCGACATGCTGGGCGTGGACTACTCGTCGTCCGTTTCCCTATACAACACAAACTTCGGCGGTGCGATGCAGGCGAGCCAGTTGCATGACGCGCTGGCAATCTATGCCGATGTACTTAGACGGCCAATGCTTCCAGAATCACAGTTCGAAGACGGCCGGCAGGTTTGTTTTCAAGAAATCGCGTCGCTGGAAGATGACCTAGCGCAGCGAACGATTCTGCAGTTGCGACAAAACGTTTATGGCAACATCGATGGACGCTACTCAGAAGGATCGATGGAGACCGTTACTAATTTGACACTCCAAGACGTACAGGATTTTTTCAAAGCCCACTATCGCCCCAACGGAATGATCATCGCTTGTGCCGGCAAAATCGACTTTGACTCGCTACGTTATCACGTGGGGGATCTGTTTGCGGATTGGCATCCCAATGAAATTTCGCCTGCCAACAATGTAATCGCGGCCAACAACTATCAACACATCGACCACGACAGCGAGCAAACCCATATCGCGTTGGCTTATCCTGGATTCACTTATTCAGAACCCGAATTTTATTTAAACCGAGGGGCAGTAGGCGTATTAAGCGGCGGCATGAGTTCTCGATTGTTCACGGAGGTACGAGAAAAACGTGGCCTGTGCTACACCGTGTTTGCCACTTGCCACACCCTGGCCGACAAGGCGTCCGTGATTTGCTACAGCGGCACTTCAAGTGATCGAGCCCAAGAAACATTGGACGTGATTGTTGAGCAATTAGAGTTGATGTCCGATGGCATCCGTGAAGACGAATTGCGGCGGCTGAAGGTTCAAATTCGTAGCGGCATGATCATGCAACAAGAATCCTGTCGGGCTCGTGCCAGTTCAATTGCCCGCGACTGGTTACATTTGGGACGAGTTCGATTGTTGGACGAAATCAATGATGCAATCAATTCGTTGACGGTGGAATCGATCAACGAATTCTTACGTGAGCAGCCGCCAGCTAATTTTAACGTCGTCACTCTGGGGCCCAGCCCACTAAAGTTTGAAGGGTAAACCATGGAACACCGACAGCATCGACTTGACAACGGCCTTGAGATTTTAGCCGAATGCAATCCTCAGGCTTACACTTCGGCGTTTGGCTACTTTGTTCGCACCGGATCGCGAGACGAAACGGCTGCCATCGGCGGCGTTAGCCATTTTTTGGAGCACATGGTCTTCAAAGGCACGCCTAACCGCTCCGCCGCTCAAGTGAATCTCGAGCTGGACGAAATGGGATCCTCCAGTAACGCTCGCACCAGCGAAGAAAGCACGATCTACCACTCACTGGTATTGCCTGAGTTTCAAACGCCGATGGTCGAGTTACTCAGCGACATCATGCGGCCGTCTCTGCGAGAAGAAGATTTTGAAACGGAAAAGCAAGTCATCATCGAAGAAATCAAGATGTATGATGACCAGCCACCCTACGGCGGCTATGAACGAATCATGCGAGAGTTTTACGGTGATCACCCGCTGGGAAATTCTGTCTTGGGCACGACCGAAACAGTCGGCGCGTTAACTGCCAGCCAGATGATGGAATATTTCAAAGGCCAGTACAGCCCATCGAATATATGTATCGCTGCTGCAGGCAAAATCGACTTTGATGTTTTAGTTGCCGATGTCCAACGCTGCTGCGGCAACTGGGAGGCTTTTGAAGCGGTCCGCCCCAATCCAAAACCGGACTACCGACAAGGGTTTGCAACCGTACACAAACCACAGTCGAGCCAGCAATATATTTTGCAAATGGCCCCTGGCTGTGCGACCGAAGACGAACTCCGCTACGCGACTTCGATCATGACATCCATTTTGGGTGACGACAGCGGTAGTCGCTTGTATTGGGAGTTTTTGGATTCTGGCTTGGCCGAATCCGCAGGCATGGGTAGCTACGATCACATAGGGTGTGGCGGGATCATGACCTATCTGTGTTGTGCCCCCGATCAAGCCCAGTCAAACATGCAACGCCTGAAGACGTTGCAGCAAAAGGCTTTGGCCGAAGGGGTGACGCAAAAGGAACTTGATTTGGCCAAGCGTAAAATTGCCTCACATATCGTGCTGGCCAGCGAGAGGACCAATACGCGAATGTTTTCGATCGGATCGCAGTGGCTGGCCGGGCAAAAATTCAAGACAGTCAAAGAGATTGCCGAAATCTATGAGTCGATGACGCTGACGCAAGTGAATGAGGCGATTGCTGCATTCCCGTTGGACAACAACATGACCATTGTGGTCGGCCCGAAAGAAGACCTGCAGCCGGTTTAGTCAAAGATAGACTGCCTAACGCCGCTTGCTTGGCAACCACTCACAACCACGAAGCTATCGCTTTTTCACTCCTAATTACTAGTTTTTATTGTTGGAATTCGGCCTAAAATGTGCATCCGCTTGGGGCTAATACGCTGTTTTACGCTTGAAGGTCCTAGCCGTTTTATGTGATAGTAGTCAAAATAGCCGCCGTAAACCAATGATCGGTTTTAGCGGTTGATCCATGACAAAGTAGATGGCTCGCCAACTGGCCATCATATAAATGACGAACCGAAAGAATACCGTTCGTTACGGAACGAAAACATGTCTCAAACTCGGACGCCCGTGTCAGCCCGCAAAAAAATCAACATTCCTGAAGGCACTTGGATTCAGTGCCCAGACTGCAAGCAACCGGTCTGGCATAAGGACCTGAAAAAGAACCGTCGAGTCTGCCCGCTGTGCGATCATCACATGTATGTTTCGGCCATGCAGCGGATTGACCAGGTCTTGGATGAAGGCACGTTTGAAGAGTGGGACGGCAACCTACTGTCCGGCGATCCACTTGAGTTCCAAGACAGCCGCGCTTACACCGACCGGCTAAAAGCCGAACGTAAAAAAACAGGCCTGTCCGATGCGGCGATCACTGGCACCGGGATGATTCGAGCACGTCGAGTGGCGATCGGAATCACGGACTCGCAGTTTATCATGGGCAGTATGGGGTCGGTCGTCGGCGAACGATTGACGCGATTGGTTGAAAAAGCGACCGAACAAAATTTACCGCTGATCATCATCAGCGGCTCGGGTGGCGGTGCTCGAATGCACGAAGGCATTTTGTCGTTGATGCAAATGGCAAAGGTATCGGCAGCGCTGGCTCGTTACGACCAAGCCGGTGGATTGTTTATCTCGGTACTGACCAACCCGACAATGGGCGGCGTTGCGGCGAGCTTCGCTTCATTGGGCGATGTTGTGTTTGCCGAACCAAAAGCGTTGATCGGATTTGCGGGGCCACGTACGATCAAAGCAACCATTCGCATCGAACTGCCTGAGGGTTTTCAAACCAGCGAATTCTTGCTGGAACATGGATTCATCGACCGCATCGTCGATCGCTCAAAACTGAAATCTGAAATCGCACGCACGATTGACTACTGCGGCAAGTAACTAGCACTTTTCGTGTTGCCTTAGCCCAAGATTCTTGCAGTCTTTTAGTGGCCCTAAGAAGAGAAATTCCAGTCACCAGGGGATCGAGAACTCCAATTTCTCAAGGAAACCCAGCCGCTTGGAATACAAGCTCGCGGCGCAAGCAAGTGCATTTCTAAGAAGTTCGTCGAATGCACTCGCTCGCGCGTTTTAAAGTTGCAGTGTTTTTAGCGGCCAAGCCGTGGCCGCATTTAGCTGCGGGTGCCATGTTTACGCGATCAGAAATGGTGCAATTCTAAAAAGCCACTCAAAAAAACATGCTCACGGGACTTTCCCAAATCAGTATCGCACGCGTAAGCATGCCCACATTCAGTAAATACTCTTAACTTCAAAACCGTGAAGCATGGCACCCACTCGCCTAATCAAAACACCTGAAAGTCTTGCGAGCTCCACAACAAAATCCAATGGACCAAAACAAGCCACTAAATGGGTTCCAAGCGATCATGCGTCATCTGGATCGCTCGCAGCAACCCTTTGGCTTTGCTGAGCGTCTCTTGGTATTCACTGGTTGGATTTGAATCGGCAACGATTCCCGCTCCTGCTTGGACGTAAGCCCGATTGCCTTTGATCACCATGGTTCGCAGTGCGATGCAGGTATCCATGTTGTCCGAATAGTCGATGTACCCAACGGCGCCCGCGTACGGTCCTCGGCGATGAGGTTCGAATTCGTCGATGATCTCCATCGCTCGAACCTTCGGTGCTCCCGAAACGGTCCCAGCCGGCAGGCTTGCCATCAACGCATCAAAAGCATCCGCTTCTGGCCGCAACTGACCAGTGACCGTCGACGAAATGTGCATCACGTGACTGTAACGCTCGATCACCATCATGTCTGGAATTTCAATCGACCCGTACTCCGCAACTCGGCCAACATCGTTGCGACCAAGATCGACCAACATCACATGCTCGGCTCGTTCCTTTTCATCGGCCAACAGTTCTTGCTCAAGTTGCAAGTCTTCCGCCGTCGTAGCACCTCGTGGTCGAGTCCCAGCCAGTGGACGAACGGTCATCTCGTTGTCCACCACACGACACATGATCTCGGGCGAACTTCCTACCAACGTCGTCTCACCAGTTCGTAAGAAAAACATAAACGGGCTCGGGTTCATCACTCGCAGGCTGCGATAAATCTCGAACGGATCACAACTGATTTCCAACTCCAACCGCTGGCTCAGCACGACCTGGAAAATATCCCCCGCCTTGATGTACTCGATGCAATCCCGACAAGCCTGTTCGAACTGATCCTGAGTAAAATTGGATTTGAAGTCCGGCAGCTCACCTTCGGGTAAAACGGCGTCAACACACTTCAAGCTCTTTTCGGGTTTGTCGGGCTTGTTGAGCGACTGAATCATTGAATCGATTCGCGAGCAGGCATCATCGAAGGCCTCTTCGGGCGTATCAAACTTTTTGGGCCACGCCAACGCGATGACGGTGATCGTTTTCGTGATGTGATCGAACACCAACATGCGATCATAAAACGCGAACGACATATCCGCCAACCCTCGATCGTCCTGCGGAGCGTTGGGCAAATTTTCAACGTAACGAACGGTGTCGTAGCCAGCATACCCGACGGCACCACCAGTAAAGGGCGGCATGCCTTCCAGCGAGGCAACTTTAACTTTTGCAGTCCGCCGGCGAATTTCTTCCAGCGGATTTTCGCTTTCAAAAGTACGGCTTTGCTCGTTTTCGGTTTCAGTGACCGTATTAGCAAACGACGATAATTCCAACTGTGGATCGACTGCCAAAAAGCTAAACCGACCGACATTTTCACCACCGACAACGGACTCGAACAAACAAGCCGTACCGCCATCATCAATTCGTTTGAACGCCAATACCGGTGTCAACGAATCAGAAAGCAAACAGCGGCTAACAGGTACTGCGTCGTGGTCCGCTGCCAGCGACAGAAACTCTTTAAGATCAGGCGAAAACATGAATTACAAGCCCAACCGTTGTTTGATGACTTCTTTTACTTTAGATGCACTGGCATCCAAATACACGGGAGGGTTGGCATGCCCTGACTCAACGCCATTGAGCTTCGATTCATGATAGCCAACTTTGAAATCTGCAAACTTCAAACCATGAGCAGTACTGATCACAACCGTACGATCGTTTGGTTTGATCTGTCCGCGTTTAATCAACTTTTCCAACACCGCCAACGCAACGCCGGTATGAGGGCAGCAGAACATGCCAGTCAAATCAGCTTTAGCAGCTGCCTCCGCCAACTCATTTTCGGTGGCTCGTTCAACAATGCCGCCGGTCTCCTGCACAGCTTTGACTGCTTTTTCATAGCTAACTGGATCGCCAATCCGAATCGCATTGGCCAACGTTTCGCCAGCCGTCATCGAAGTCTTGTCCGCAAACTGGTTGTTATAGGACTGGTAGAACGGGTCTGCTTGGGCTGCTTGAGCAGCAACCAATTGCGGCATTTTGTTAATCACGCCTAAATCCATCATCAACTGAAACCCTTTGTGAAGGGCACTGATGTTGCCAAGATTACCGACCGGAATTACGATCCAATCGGGAACTTCCCAATCGAACTGACGTACGATCTCAATGCCCACTGTTTTCTGACCTTCGATTCGCAAGCTGTTCATCGAGTTTGCTAAGTAGATACTGCTATCTTCGGTCACCTCCTGAACGATTTTCATACATCCATCGAAGTCCGTATCCAGCGCCAACACATGAGCACCGTTGGAAACGGGCTGAATCAACTGTGCGGTGCTAACTTTACCAGCGGGCAAGAAAATGATCGCTGGGATGTCTGCGTACGCGGCGTAAGCTGCAAGCGCCGCCGATGTATCCCCTGTGCTCGCGCAAGCAACGGCTTTGACAGGACTGTTAGGCATTCCCATCATTTGCTTAACGACGCTAACCAACACCGTCATGCCGAGATCCTTGAAGCTACCTGTATGACTGTTGCCACAAAGCTTGATCCAAAGATCGTTCAGCCCCAACTGCTTGCCCAAGCGATTTGCCCAGAATAAGTTTGTATTGCCTTCACACATGCTGACGACATTTTCGTCTTCCAAGCTGGGAATCACCCACTCACGTTGCGCCCAAACACCGCTGCCGTAAGGCCAGTTCGTTGTACCTGCACGCGAATCGAAAAGCTGCTGCCACTCTTTGGCGTTCTGCTGCTTCAATGGTTCGCGTTCGTGATGAACCTCCAACAGCGAATTACACTTCGGACAGCGGTAAATCACGTCGTAGATCGAATGTTTTCCCCCACAACCAGCAAAGCAACGGAAGTAAACGTTTGAATCGTCGTTGGACATTATTGGAGGGGCCTTTTTCGAAATGGTTCTTAGGAAATGTTGTTTCAACAGGAAATGCGGTTTCCACACTCCAGATCTTGTTGATGACAACCGTTGAATCTTTGAGCGAATACGTTCCAAATAAAAACGCAAGGATTTCCAAAACCGCCAAACACTCGGTTGCCAGTTAGGAACTCGTGAAAGGATACCTCAATTTGTTGTCCAGTTTGAGGGGCAGATGGCGGCCTATTTATTATTGAGAGTAAAAAATCCAATCGATTTCGTCCAAAAAAACAGCCTCCCTAAGACTGACAACGCCCGCAGGAACCGCTATCATAAATCAACGGCCAATATTGGCAGACACATTCCATACAGGCATCCAAGGAAAAAACCGTGCTGGCAATCCATCCCGCTTTGATTTCGACCTCTCTATTAGTGGCTTTGGCGCCAGGCGATATCATCTTTTGGGCAGTCGCGGCCCTGATCGTGGCCCTTGGGCTAGTTGGGCTAGTTTTAGTGTTCTTCTTCCTGTCCTACGGAAAGCTCTGGTTCCAAGCGTTGATGTCTCAAGCGGACGTCAGTTTCCGCAGTTTGGTCGGCATGGGCTTTCGCAAGGTTCGTCCCGACGTCATCGTGAGAGTCAAAATCATGGCACGACAAGCCGGCTTAGACGTCAGCCGAAAAACAGGTATCACCACCGAACTCCTTGAAGCCCACTACCTGGCAGGGGGAGACGTCATGCGAGTGACCAACTCAATCATCGCGGCTCAACGCGCCAACATCGACCTCGACTTTGACCGCGCCGCTGCCATCGACTTGGCCGGTCGCGACGTGATGGACGCGGTTCGAACCTCAGTCTATCCAAAAGTCATCGAATGCCCTGATCCCGAACGAAGCGGCAAAAACTTTTTGAGCGCGATGTCCAAAGACGGCGTCGAACTCAAAATCCGTGCCCGAGTAACCGTGCGAACTAACCTAGAACAACTGATCGGTGGTGCAACCGAAGAAACCATTATTGCTCGCGTTGGCGAGTCGATTATTTCGTCGATTGGATCATCCGAAAAGCACCAAGACGTCCTAGAAAACCCAGATCGAATTTCGCGTGCGGTTTTAGAACGTGGCTTGGATGCTCACACCGCATTTGAAATTGTCTCCATTGACATCGCCGACATCGACGTTGGCGAAAACATTGGCGCGAGACTTCAAGCCGATCAAGCCGAAGCGGACACGCGTGTTGCTCAAGCAGCGGCAGAAAAACGTCGCGCCGATGCGATCGCGGAAGAGCAAGAAATGAAAGCCGATGTCGCCAAACAACGCGCACAGCTCGTGCTAGCCGAAGCCGAAGTTCCCCAGGCCATGGCAGAAGCGTTCCGCAAAGGAAACCTACACGCGAAGTAATCTAAAATCACAGCTGGACTCACCAGAGTTCGGTTTGTTGTCCGACCCAAACAACCAATTCCCAACACCCGTCTTCAAACTGAATTCTGGCGAACCCAGCTACCTTAACGTTTCGTCGGTCTTGTCCGCATGGACCAACAATCGCTCTTCAATGTTTCGCCGCCGCAATGGCAACTGGACGACCAAGGCGATTGGTTGGCGGCACGAGTTGCGTTCGCCAACGCACCGTTTGGTCCCTACGACTACTCGATTCCTAACGATCTAGAGACACTTGTCAAACTCGGCGTGCGAGTCGGTGTACCACTAGGCCGCAGCAACCGAAAGATGTCCGGCTACTGCGTCGACATCATCAACCCCCAACACCCCGAAGCCAGCTCCGTTAAACCGGCCAAACTAAAGCCGATCGCAAATGTGATCGACGCCAAACCGCTGATCAACGCATCGCTATTAAAACTGGCCAAGTGGATCAGCGAATACTATTTGTGTCCGATCGGCCAAGTCATCGAAACGATCGTTCCCACCGGCGTTCGCAATCAATCCGGCACACGCGAGATGCTTTTTCTAAGCTTGGCCGACGACGTGATCAAAAACATCGGATCGCTCAAACTTTCCGAACTGCAAAAATCAATCATCTATACGCTACACGGATCCATTCAAGATTGGACAGCCCGCGAACTTGCCGAAACCGTTGGCTGCACCGTCGGTCCGATCTCGACGCTTCGTAAAAAAGGTCTGATCATTGCCACCGCTCGCCGTGTCCAGCAAAAAACGCACGAAATTCCCAGCGAAAAACGAACCGACGACCTGACGCTCAACGCCGAACAATCGCAAGCCCTCGATGCAGTCCTGCACCATGTCGACGCCAACACACACGAAACGTTTTTGCTGCATGGCGTAACCGGCAGTGGTAAGACCGAAGTCTACATCCGGGCGATTCAACAAGTCGTTCAGTACGGCCGGCAAGCGATCGTGCTGGTCCCCGAAATCAGCCTCACTCCTCAAACCCGTCAACGCTTTCGGGCTCGGTTTGATCGCGTCGCAGTCCTGCACTCGCACCTAACGGCGGCACAACGCGCTTGGCATTGGCAACAGATTGCCGCCGGCAACGTACAAGTTGTCATCGGTGCTCGCAGCGCGGTATTTGCTCCGGCCCCCAACCTAGGCTTAATCGTCTTGGACGAAGAACACGACGGATCCTTCAAACAAGACAAAGCGCCGCGATACCACGCTCGGGATATTGCCGACTTTCGAGCTCGCCAGCAAAAAATCCCTTTAGTACTCGGATCCGCCACACCATCTCTAGAAACCTGGCACCGCACCACCCAAGGCACCTACCAAAAAATTTCACTCGACAAACGAGTACTGGACCTACCGCTGCCGGACGTGGCAACGATCGATATGCGAATCGATTTTGGTGGGCGAAAACGATTTGGTCCCATCAGCCAAAAACTAAGACAAGAAATCACAAAGACCATTGCTGACGGCGGACAAGTCATCTTGCTGCTGAACCGACGAGGATTTTCAACGCGGATTCAATGCCCGGCCTGTGGCAACGTGGAATCTTGTCCGGACTGTTCAATCCCACTAACGCACCACAACATCGGCAACAAAGCCGTCTGCCACTATTGCGACTATGGAATCCCAGCACCGCAAAAATGCACCCAGTGCAACAATCCAGCAATTCGCTTCTCTGGACTGGGCACCCAAAAACTAGAAGCCAACGTCACTGCCATGTTCCCGGACGTACCGATCCTACGCATGGACACCGACACGATGCGCAAGCACGGCAGTCACGAAAAAGCGCTCGCTCGGTTTCGTAGCGGCGAGATTAAGATTTTGCTGGGCACGCAAATGATTGCCAAGGGTTTAGACTTTCCCAACGTAACGCTCGTGGGCGTCGTCAACGCCGACACGGCCTTGCACCTGCCAGACTTTCGGGCGGCCGAACGATCGTTTGGTTTGGTCACTCAAGTCGCCGGGCGAACGGGCAGAGGCGAACGAGGCGGGCGGGTTTTGGTACAGACCTTTGATCCAGAAAACCCTGCGATCGTCGCCGCGACTCGTCACGACTACATTGGTTTCACCGCCCAAGAAATGCCTCAACGCGAAGAACTGAACTACCCGCCGTTTGGTCATCTGGCCCGGATTGTCGTTCGCAGCGAAATTGAATCCAAAGCCTTGCAAACCGCTGACAAACTGGCCGAAACAATTAACCACACCAATCAAAACTTCGGCTTGGACATCCGAGTACTCGGGCCGGCTCCCGCTCCGGTCGAAAAACTTCGCGGCAAATATCGCTTCCACATGCTTGTTTTTTCCAACCAACCTAAGGCTCTACAAACGGTCATTAGCCGAGTTCAATCCGACATCAAACCGATTGATGGCGTGCAATGGATTGTAGACATCGACCCGCAAGACATGCTGTAAACGCCCCCTCAAAGTCGCCTTTTGTTTTTGTTTAAAGTAATACCTTAGATTGCCTGCTAATACAAATCGTTCGTCGCTTACCATGTTTCGCCAACGCGTGCGGCGATCTACAATAAGTTAAGCAACCTCTACTCTTTGGCAACACCTTCATGTCCTATCGCGGCATCAAACGAATCCTTGGCGAATCGAGTCTGGAACGAAAAACCCAGATCTTGTTCGCAGTATGTTTGTTGGTACTGATCACAGTTGCGTTTCTATGGGTCAGCCGAATCACCGAACAGCTGATCGACGACAACACACGCGACCAAGCCAATTCTTTAAAATCCGATTTTGTGCTACGAACGCACCTAGAGAATCTAGAATCGTTTTACACTCGTAGCGGCGACTCACCAGCTGACATTGCTCCCAAACAAGACGCCACCGCAACCGTGTTCGCTTCCTTAGCAACCGTGTCACCGACGGTGCCCTATGAAGCGGCCGTCGTCGCGATGCCCGGCGACACAGGACGGTTTCAGATCACTCCTGCAATCGCCACGGACCCCGCTGAAATCGAACGATTGCAGACGATATGGCAAACAGCGATTGACCTTCAGGAATACCAAAACGAACTCGAATCCCTAAAGGCATTTCCTCCGACAGTGTTTGACGCCAAAGTAGCCGAACTGCAACAACAGCAAGCAGAAGCTCAACTAATAATCACGGATCCGATTCCGGATGATGTCGCGCTATCGACTCGGAAAAAGTATTATTACTACGCACCACTGGTTTTTAAATCTCAGTCCGCTTGTCAATCTTGCCACCAACCGACGTCAACGAACCCTGAAACCAATCAACGACTGATCGATATCGGCACACAATTGGCCAGCGCCGAAACCACGCCCGAACAAACTCAAGCTCTAATTAAAGAAAAGTTCGCGTTGGCGCCGCCGATGTTTGTCCGAGTCACTTTGGACAACGCAATTGCCAAAGCAGCCGTGACTAAAAGTCGAGCGATCTTGATTTCGGTCGCTATCGCCACGGTTGCATTAGCCGTCGCGGCCCTCTGGACAATCATTCGCTACGTCATCGTAAAACCACTGGCTCACCTGCGAGACGTGACCGAAAAAGTTAGCTTGGGCGAAATGACCGTACGCGCCGAAATTAATTCGGGCGACGACTTTGAAGAGCTTGCGAAATCATTCAATCGCATGCTTCGATACGTTTTAGACACGCAAGTAGCATTGCAGGACGTCAACAAAGATCTCGACAAAAAAATCGACGAACAGGCGCAGTTTGCCTTGGAATTACACGAGATCAACCAAGTTAAAAGTGAATTCTTGGCCAACATGAGTCACGAGCTTCGCACGCCGCTCAACAGCATCATTGGATTTTCGGAACTGCTGGAGCACGGTAAAGGCCTTGAAGAAAAGCAGGTCCGGTTCGCGACCAACATCCGTCGCTCAGGCAACGTATTACTGGAGTTGATCAACGACATCCTTGATTTAGCCAAGTTAGAAGCCGGCAAGATGGAAGTCCGCCGCAGCGAGTTTTCAATCTACCAAATCGTCGAAGAACTCTGCGAGATGCTTCGGCCGCTCGCAGAAACCAAAAACATCCAATTGACTCACTCGATCCCCGAAGATTGGCCATTGCTATCTCAAGACAAAATCAAAGTCCGTCAAGTATTGACTAACCTTTTATCTAACGCGATCAAGTTCACACCCGAAGGGGGGCGAATCTCGATTGATGGCAATCGCTTGAAAGCCGACCCAACGTTAGAAACCGACGACAACGACGCTACTAACCAGGCGCCCCGAACGATGTTACAAATCGAAGTCGAAGACACCGGCGTCGGAATCGCACCAGCTGACCAATCGATCGTGTTCCAGAAATTCCGCCAAGGAGCCTCAGCGCTTGGTAGCGATTCGTTGACGCGCGAGGTGTCGGGTACTGGCTTGGGTCTGTCAATCGTGAAAGAACTTTGCATCTTGCTCGGCGGTAGAGTTGAACTCAAATCCGAAGTGGGGCAGGGCAGTACCTTCACCGTTGTCTTGCCCTGGCAATATCAAAACATCAACCCAGCCACGTCAGCGATCAATGAACAAGTCAACGAGCTCACCAAAAACCCTCGCGTAGATCTCGCCCGTGCAAATCGCGCCCCCGTGCCAACGGTCGACGATCACGATTCAAACGAATGACAACCGCCTTATTCGGACAGACTGTATTTTTTCGGAAAAGAGGTCTATCGATTAAGTCAGCCACTCGGCTTTCTAAATCGCAAAGAAACAACCACCTAGACGCGAAGACGCAACGAATAATTCGCGCACACACTTTACGTCCTTGCGTCTTATCGCCTTAGCGTTGAATCCATTGCTAGGTAATCTTACAAATCCTTTCGCTCGTTTTCGCTTTGAAATTCATGGCCTCATCACGAAACACTGCCCGCCTGCCCGAATCTCGATTAGACTCTCGGCATGCCCCATGCGATAGAACTTCATGACGTCACCAAACAATACCGGTCCAAAACCGCTGTAGACCGATTGAACCTCACCGTGGCGACCGGTTCGATCCATGGCTTCGTTGGCCCCAACGGATCGGGAAAAACAACCACGCTACGAATGATTCTACGCATCATCCAGCCAGACGCCGGTACGGTCCGAGTACTCGGTGAAACGACCGGAAAAACGGCCGACCCGCGATTGGGATACTTGCCCGAAGAACGTGGCCTGTACAAACGCATGAAGGTTCGCGAAGTCCTCCGCTACTACGCTCGACTCAAGGGCCACTATCATTGCGACCCCGACATCGACGATTGGCTCCAACGCATGGGCGCCACGCAATGGGCCAAACAAAGAGTCGAATCACTATCCAAAGGCATGGCCCAAAAAATACAATTCATCTCCAGCGTCGTTGCGCGTCCCAAACTATTAATCTTGGACGAACCGTTCAGCGGATTGGACCCTGTCAACTTGAACGTGATCAAAAACGCAGTGCTCGAACTTCGCCGGCAAGGTACGACGATCGTGTTTTCGACTCACGACATGGCGATGGCCGAGCGAATGTGCGATAGCGTGTTCATGATTTACCAAGGCAAAAAAGTCCTAGACGGAACACTCGATGAAATCAAAGCTCGCTTCCCCTGCGATCAAATTCGTTGCCGGATCGAGCAATTCCCTGCCGACGGTTCTGCCAACCAATTTGGCGAAACCCCCGTCCCTCGACTACCCATGATCAGCGCCGTACGATTCGACGGGCACTTTCACTACCTGTCCGTCAGTAGCACTGCCAACATTCAATTCATTATGCAAACCCTAGCATCCCAGCGTTGTGTATCGCACTTCGAAGTCCTCACACCGTCGTTACACGATATTTTTGTCAAAATCGCCAGCCCATCGTCGTCTTCCAATCCGTGAAGATATTGTTCTTTTGCAACTGTTTCTGAAATTGCAAGAGCCCTCTTTCCCGCATTGAAAGGCGACTATAAGCCACTGACCAAACAGGCCAGAATCCGCTAGAATACTCACCTAACGTCACCGCTAAAAATCCCTGACTCGCTTGGTCGAATCAAACATGTCAGAAACCTCACCATCGGACACTAACCAACGCCACCTAGTCGTCGCGCTCAAGTACCGCCCGCAATCGTTTGAGTCGTTGGTCGGACAAGACCATATCGCCACTGCGCTCGGCAACGCCATCCGGCAAAACCGAGTTGGACACGCTTACTTGTTCACCGGTGCTCGGGGAGTCGGGAAAACTTCGTCAGCGCGGATTTTTGCCAAATGCTTGAATTGCGAAACCGCGCCGACTTCACAGCCCTGTGAAAAATGCGAAGCCTGCCAAGCAATCTCACAAGGCGAAGATGTTGATGTGTTGGAAATCGACGGTGCCAGTAACCGCGGCATCGACGAAATACGTCAACTGCGAGCCAACGCATCAATCCGGCCAAGTCGTTCGCCGAACAAGATTTACATTATCGACGAAGTCCACATGCTGACCAAAGAAGCGTTCAATGCGCTGCTGAAAACTTTGGAAGAACCTCCGCAGCACGTGAAATTTATCTTTTGCACTACCGACCCTGAAAAAATTCCAATCACGGTCCTGTCGCGTTGCCAACGGTTTGATTTTTCACCGGTCCAGACAACGGAAATCGCAGAACGACTTAAATTGATCGCAACCGCCGAGGGCGTCAACATCGACGACCAAGCCTTGGCGCTATTGGCCCGACGAGCCAATGGTTCGATGCGTGACAGCCAATCGTTGTTAGAACAGATGCTGTCTTTCTGCGACTCGCAAATTTCCGTTGACGATGTACATCAACTGCTAGGCACTGCAGACATCAGTCGCATCGCAGACGTCGCCCAAGCAATGGCCGATCAAGACGCAGCAGCGACGCTGAACTTGATCCACCAAGGCAACTTTGCGGGAGTCGATGCTGGCCAAATGACCAACCAGTTGTTGGGTTACTTCCGCGACATGATGGCCGTTCGCGTGGGTAGCAACGAGGAAACGCTATTAAACTGTGCAGCCCAAGACCTACCTAAACTACAAACACTCGCCGATCAATTTGGTTTGGAAACCATTCTGAACATCACTCAGATTTTAGACGCCACAGTCGTCAAGATGCAAAACAGCCTGCACGGGCGAACGTTACTAGAAGTCGCTGCAGTACGAATCTGCAACCTAGAACACCTCGACTCACTGGCTGATTTAGTGGCAAGCTTACGCAAGGGCGGGGCAGTCCCGAAAGTTCGTACATCGACGCAAGCCAGCGGAAAAACAACCGCCGAGGCTTCACCGCCAAAAAAAAAACAGCTAACTGAAAATTCACCTCAACCGTCCGCTGCGGTGCCTACCTCCACCGCGACCACTTCCGATCCTGCCGCGACTTCGCCTCAACCTGTCATCAAAGAACCGACTAATTCAGTTGGCATCGCGGCTTCGCCACCAGCCCCCACACCCAATCCACCCTCAGCCCCGGCAGTCGGACCATCCGCACCGACTACCGATACTGAATCGATTTTCAACACCTCTAGTGCCGCACAAATTTGGAAAACGGTCACTCAACGGCTGGACGGCATGACCGCCGACATGGCGAGCGATTTCGTGAAAGCGGAATTAGGCGCGAGCGGGAACTTGGTTGTAACCTTAGCGGACAAGGTCAACAAAGATTTTTGTAGTAAACTTGAACGCAAAAAATTGATTGAGTCGATCCTAGCAGAGACCGCCAAACAAACCGTCAAGGTCGAATTTTTAGTCGCCCGCAAGGACCCAAGTCATGAAGCGAGACAACCAAAGTTGACTCGTGTACAGCAAATCCGAAAATTAGAAGAAAACGAATTTGTTAGTAGCACCATGAAACTCTTTGAAGCAGAGATCACAAATTTCAACCAGAGACGCAACCCTGGCGGCTAACTTAATCGTTTTGCTTGCTATCGTGTTTGTATTTCCTCTTGGCTCATTTTATCCGGCCTGTTAACAATCTACTTTCTCAACTAGAACCTAAAAAACCTCTTTACAGGAACCCCGACTATGTTCAAAGAACTCGGCAGTATCGCGTCGATGCTCAAACAAGCAAAAACAATGGGCCCGAAGATGCAGGCTCAGATGGAAGAAGTCGCCAAACAACGCGTTACCGGTACTGCTGGCGGTGGCATGGTCACAGTCGAAGCGACCGGCGCAAGTGAAATCGTTTCTGTCAAAATCGATTCTGTGTTGGCGGAAAAGAACGACTTGGAAATGATCACCGATTTACTACCCGCAGCCATCAATGATGCGCTAGGCAAAGCCAAGCAACTACACATGGAAGCAATGGCTTCGGTGACCGAAGACATGTCCATGCCCGACGGCATGGAAGGCATGTTAAACAAATTGATGGGCGGCGGGGAGTAACGCAGACCATGGCTGAACTGTCCGATTCCGTTGTCCACATGATCGAACAACTTGCGCGCCTACCAGGAATTGGCCGCAAGTCTGCCGAGCGTTTGGCGTATCACCTACTGCGGGTGCCCGACTCCGAAGCGTTTGCATTGGCCGACGCGATTCGCCATGTTCGAGAGAATGTGCGGTATTGCGACATCTGTTTCAATTTGGCCGAAAGCGAAATGTGCAATCTATGCCGTGACCCATCGCGGGATCAAAACACCGTTTGCGTGGTGCAACAACCTCGCGACCTGATGGCGATTGAGCAATCGGGAACCTATCGTGGACTGTACCACGTTCTGCTAGGCAGAATCGCTCCGCTAGAAAATATTGGACCAGACCAATTAACAATCGATGGTCTCGTTGAACGTGTTGCCAGCGGCAACTTTTCCGAAGTCATCATGGCCACCAATCCGACCGTTGAGGGCGATGGGACGGCGTTGTATATTTCGAATGTGCTCAGCCAATACGACGTGCCGCTGACTCGCTTGGCTCGCGGGATCACGACGGGTAGTATTTTAGAATACACCAACAAAGAAATTTTGGCCGACGCGATTTCTGGTCGCCAACCATTGGCAGTGCAAAAAAACTAAAAGCACGTGACGACTTAATTGGTGCCAGCCACGCAGTACAACCCTTTGCTTACTCAGCTTCGGCCATGGCCTGGCGGAAACGTTCTTTTTGCTGACGATAGTAAAACCTTGAAGGCTTCAATTGAACACAACGTTTACTCAACTCAAAAGCCGCTTTGGGGCGACCGAGCAAAAATTCGATCTCTGCTAATGTATCTAAATACTGCTCAACGTCCGGTCGCACTCTCACCGCCACCAAAGCATGTCGACGAGCCATTTCTAGGTCGCGGTTGGTACTGGCCGACAACCATGCGAAATTATTTCTAGCCAATGGCGACTCTGGGTAATTAGCTAAAATGTCGGTATAGTTCTTCCCAATGGCGTTATAAATCCGATCGGCCGCTTCGGTGGCTCCCACTCGATCCAATTCCTTGATAACTACCTCGCCGGCTGAAACATCTCCAGCAGAAAAATGAGCAAGCCGCACTAGCAAATCGGCTGCGCGATCATACTCTTTACGCTCAACCATTCCCTGCGCCAAAGCAACGTTCAAACTCGAAGCAAGGAAGCTGTACAGAAGATCGTTTTGATTCACCTTTCCCGGCTCTAGCTCGTCAAATATGGCTGTCGCCAACTCGATGCCGCCTTGATATTTTCGATTGGACCCCGAGGCCAACAACGCCTCCCCTAACTGCCTGTGGTATCCGCGGCTGTAACGGAAGTCACCTGAAACCCCATAAACCATACACTGCAATCGCAAGATCGCTAAATGAGATTTTTTCATTTCGTCTAACCGACTGAGCCACCGGCTACCCCAGCCGCTGGCACCAGCCCATTGGGTAGCGATGGCCAATTGGCAAACCGCCAGCTGCTCTTTAATTAATCTAATTTGATTGAGATCCGTTTCGGTCGCCAGCAATTTCAAAGCCGCCTCTTCCGCTAACCAACTATTTTCCCTACTGGAGTCCCCTCTAGAGTCGTACAACCAATATTTCAAAATCCCCTTGAGATCGTTCTCGATAATCGCTTGTTCAAATCTCCGCTGGATCGCACCCGGGCAACCCAACTTGACCGACTGCGTTACCATTCTTTCGGCGGCTTCGTCTCGCCCATTCAATTCGAGCACTTGAGCTAATAAAAACTCGTCCTCGCCAGACGCGTTCGTCTCCGACCGAGTTCTTAAACGAGCCAATTCAACATCGAAATCAAAATCCAATTTTTCTCGATCAACCCATGGCGAATTCATAATCGCGGCGAGCGTTTGAGCTTTTATTAAGGGGTCGGTGTTCTCACCGAGAATCCGAGAATCCCACTGCCTTGCTAAAGATTGAACAGTATGGTCTTTGATGCCATACCAATTACGACCACCAATTCTTTGTTGAGCCACGCCTCTCTGAAGCGACGAAGTCGAAGTTGTTTGTAACGAAGCCACTAATTGCCAATAGTCGCTTGTCCGGCCCAACTGCATCAACTCCTCCAACACTTCTCGCTGATCGGTATTCTGTGACGATTGGTCCGCCGAAAAAATCATTTGGTAATACAACTGAGCTTCGTCGTCTAACCCCCATTGTTCCATTATTTCAGCAACCGTGTACAAATATTCTTGTTTCTCAGCGATCAATATTGATAGTTGGGAAAGCTCATCGCTACTAAGAACTCGAGACTTTTTATCAAGTTTTGCGTTCGCGTCGACAAGCTCTTTCAATGTCGTTTGCATCCACGCTTGCCGGTCTTTGAACTGAGGACCTATCCCTAACAATTCAATCGCTTTAGCGGGCCGGTTTTGAAGGACCAACAATTGAAAACTCTCACGGGTGCTATCTGTATCAAAAAACTCCTCCATCAACGGCCAATTCAAAGTTACCATGCCAACAACCCGAAGTTGTCTTTTGAGATTTTTCACTTCTAACAGCTTTGTCTGCGCTGATGCTTCGTCTGCATTCTCGGCAGCTTCGATTTCTGTTTGCAGTTGCTGTCGCAACGCTTGAACCGCCTCTTCAACCGCCTCCTCATCTTCCAACAGGTAGTGGAGAAGAGCTTGTTGCAGCAGACCGGCAGCTATAAAATCTGCGTCATCCGCGCCGAGCTTCGTGCGCCGCAGGATTTCTTTCCAATCACCTCGTTGGAACAGTATCTCTTTACGAAGCCTCTGCTGTAATCCAACCTCTGACAACCAACCGATCACCGTGTCGGCTCGCTCAAAATCCTGCTGCACTCGCAACAACCCAACCAATGACAACAACTCACGCGACGAAATCGTTTTTGATAGCGCTTTAGCTTGCGAGTACTTTTGGAACAGGTTGTCAATGTAGGATTCAAATTGACCAGCATTATGTGCTGCGTTGACCCGCAGCATTGGAGAATACTTGAGGATGCCAGGGTGCGTCAGAATTTTTTTTATTTCGCTCCAACGATGAGTAACCCGTCCGTATGCAGCCCATTGCGTCAACGGGTTATCTGTCGTCTCCGTAATCAACTCTTGAATCGATGACTCCACTTGGCCTTCGTTGTCAACGGAATCTTCTTCATCAGCAACAGCGATGTCCAACAAACGAAGAAACAGCGAAGCATTTTTGTCGGTCGTTTGGGCTCTCAAGATCGTGGCACGACCGTCCACATCGGCAGCGATAAATTGGTTGATCGTGCTTTGATAGCTATCATCAGAATTGCCATTACGGTTCCTTGAAATGCTGGACAAAATCGATTGGGCGCGTACACGAACCTCAAGCGAATCGGACTCAGTTGCCAACTTCAGCGCATCAACCGCAGGAGCCCCGATTCTGGTCAACTTTTGAGCGGCCGCTTCCCGAACCGCGAACTTTGAGTCACGCAATTCGCGTATCAATCCGTTAACTTCGGCCAACTGGTCATCTTGCACGGAATCGGCCTGCGGACAACCAAAACTAAGTTGCGGTGTAACCAACAACAAAAAAGACGTCGACAAAATTAAGGCAATTCGAATCACGCGAAAACAACTCATTAAATTTTTCATCTAAAACCATCAACCAAGAGAGCAGGCCTTGAAACGCTATCCCAGCTTAACGTTTCGGCATAGAATCTACCAAAAAACCATGCCATAGGCGCCGGACATTATCAAATAACGGATTCGGTTCGTCGATTTAGTTGTTAGCCAGAAATCACGAACAGCTCACTAAAACCCTTGAACAATCCAATATTTACCAGTCGCAGGTGGCCTAACCTAGCCCGAAAAAACGGTAGAACCAGACAACAACCATGCCTCTGAACCTATTGACCGGCTTCCTGTCATGAGACTTAAGCTATAATTAATTGAACCACAAATGGATCTGCCGCGAGACTGCAAATTTATTTGTAACTTCCTACTCATGGTGCGATGTATTTCACCATCGCTTTTGAATGACTGAAGCAACTATCTCTACCGTCGAGCCAAGCGTTGTTTTACCGCTGTTTGGTGCCAAAGATCAACACCTGCGCCGCTTACGAACCAAATTCCAAGTCGACATCATCCACCGTAATGGCCAAGTCCGGATCATTGGTGAAGACAAAGAAGCGGTGGCTCAAGCGACCGAAGTGATCGAGCAACTGGCCGATATCGTCCGTCGACGCGGAAACTTAACACCGTCCCTGTTCGATCAAACGATCGCGCGAGTCACTGGCGTCGAACTGGTTCAGCATTCAGCCGAGGCGATTCAAACGCTTCAAGTTGGCCGTGAGATTCGTCCTCGCACCGAGGGCCAAGCGAATTATGTCGACGCGATTCGCAAGAATGATGTCGTCTTCGCCGTCGGACCTGCTGGCTCAGGTAAGACCTATTTGGCCGTCGCCATGGCAGTCGAAGCTTTAAAAAATCAAGCGGTACGGAAAATCGTATTGGTACGCCCAGCGGTCGAAGCAGGCGAAAGCTTAGGCTTTCTGCCAGGAGACTTGCAAGCCAAAATCAACCCTTACCTTCGGCCGTTACTGGACGCAATTCACGAAATGATCGGCTACGATCAAGTGCAACAGTTGATCCAACGTGATGTGATTGAAGTCTGCCCGCTGGCCTACATGCGAGGGCGGACGTTGAACGACTCGTTTATTATTCTCGATGAAGCTCAAAACACCACCGCGCCTCAGATGAAAATGTTTTTGACTCGGATGGGACATTCTTCCAAAGTCGTTGTATCAGGTGACCATACTCAAATCGATTTGCCGCCGCACACCAAAAGCGGATTGATCGATGCTTTACAACGCTTAAAAAACATTTCCGGCATTGGCATCACGAAACTTTCCGGCCAAGATATCGTTCGCCACAAATTAGTCACTGACATTGTGAACGCCTATGACGGCGCTCACGAAAACGGCTCCAAACGCCACACTGGCAACACTTCCACCACACAAGACTAAACGCCAGAAATGTCCAACGCCTCAACTAATCGTAATCGCTGGATACCAGCTGCGCCTAAAGCTCCGCATCAACTGGTTCTTGACTTCTTACGTCGCACTGACGTTTGGTTGCGTATTGGCCTGTGTACCTTAGCCACGGTCATGCTGTTGTTTGTCATGAACGGGTGGGACCCGCCTTTCAAATATCGTTTACGCGAAGCCCCGCACCGCAACCTCCACGCTCATACGCAATTTCAGTTCGCAGATTTGCGAGCGACTGACGACGAGCAAAAACGGGTATTGCGTAACTTCCGCAACTACTATGAAAACGACACCCTGCTGTTAGACCAATTGCGGAGCGCGTTGACCGAAGACCTCTTTTTGATTGTTCAAAAAAGCTACCCAGAAGCCAAACCCACCAAAGTCTGGGACAAATTCTATCTCCCAGCCGACGACAAACCGACTGCAGAAAACAAGCCGTTAGCGAAGCCAACCGAAGAGACGTTCGCGCACTTTAAACAGGCCATCAGCGCCGACGAAAAGCTAACCAAACTTCGCAGCGCCGTGAAAAAAGCATTCATTGACATTGATGAAAATGGGTTATTGAAAGGGCTAGAACACGGCGTCGACAAAGGCAATTTGGATGAAATTGAAGTCTTCAACAAAGGTAACTTCGCAGGCGGCTCACGAGTGGTGAAGGTCTCGGAGGTGAGGATCGCTGAAATCGTCGATACACTGCGAGAACGTTTAATTGAGGAAATCTCCAACGAATCCGAAACGATCGCCGAGCCACAATTTGTTGCGCAGCGGCTATTTGAATGGCTGCGGCCACAATTGCCAGAGACGCTATCGTGGGACAAAACGCGGTCGGTCCAAGCAGCCGAAGCCGCCGCTCGCGAAGTAAAGCAACAAATGAAAATCTTCGCACAAGGTGACCCCTTGGAGTCCGATCGAAACGCAATCGTTTCCGATTCTCGCGTCATCCGAGCCAATGTTCCACTAAACGAAGACGACATCAAAATCCTCCGCGCCGAACACAATACAAAAGTCGCCAGCAGCACCATTGGTGACAAACTGCTCAGATCAGTTTTCTTTTTCGGCCTCTACGCCGGCATGTTCTTATTAATCTCACAGTATTTGTTTTTTCGGGACACAGAATTACTGAGCAAGTTTAAACAGTTTTCGATTTTATTGGGTCTAATTTTCACAACCCTAACAATCGCTTGGGTAGTAACGCTCAACAGTGAGTGGCGAGCGGAAATCATTCCAATCACGATGTTTTCGATCACCATTGCGATCGCATACCACATCGAATTGGCGCTGCTGCTGGGAGCACTAGTTTCATTTGCATTTACGATTTCCCACGGTTTCGGCATGGCTGAATTTGTGGTTTTGGCAGCTGCGTCTTCGTCTTCAGCGTTGATGTGCCGAAAGATTCGAAGCCGAACCAAGCTAGTCAGCGTTGGTTTAGTCGTGGCAACAATAGTGATGCCTACTGCGCTAGGTGCCGATTACATGTTAGGCCAGCCTTTCGGCTGGGCAGCAATTAAAAACGCACTCTGGTTTTCTGGCGGTGCAGCGGTAGCGGGTTTGTTAATGACCGGCGTGCTTCCCTTCCTTGAACGCTTGTTCGATATCCAAACCGACATTAGTTTGCTTGAGTTAAGTGACGCGAATCATCCCTTGCTAAAGGAACTCGTTCAACGTGCCCCCGGTACATACAATCACAGCATCAACGTTGCTTCGATGAGTGAAGCAGCAGCGGAGGCCATTGGCGCGAATGGATTACTGTGCCGAGTCGCGGCTTATTTTCACGACATTGGAAAACTACGAAAGCCGGATTATTTTATCGAAAACCAAGGAGGGGGAGCCAACAAACACGACGACCTCGCGCCCACCATGTCAACGTTGGTGATCACTGCCCATGTTAAAGATGGCGCCGAAATTGCCCGCACGCATCGTTTGCCGCGACGGATTATCGATTTGATCGAACAACACCACGGCACCACGTTAGTTGAGTATTTTTATCGCCGTGCCGAGCAACAAATGCAGGAAAAAAATGAAAACCCAGATCAAGAGGCCGCGTTGGATCAGGGCGACTTTCGGTACCCAGGTCCGAAACCACAGACACCCGAAGCTGCGGTGATGATGCTGGCCGACACCGTTGAAAGTGCTAGTCGAGCACTTCGTGATCCGGCACCTGCAAGGATTGAAGGGCTTGTCAAAACGGTAACTAAGAAAAAAATGGATGATGGTCAATTCGACGAATGCCAAATTACAATCGAACAACTTAATTCGATCGAAGAGTCACTTATTAAATCGCTGAACGCAATGTACCACGCTCGGGTCAAATACCCAGAAAAACAACCGGTATAGACAACCAGCAAAATGACATTTAATCAAAAATCTCATACCATCGAAATTGCTAACCAGCAGCATGCTGAGTTTGAAGCAGACCCACTAATTGCGGCGATCCAAATGATCGCTGACGATCACGAAATTTGCCGAGCGGAAATTAGTGTTGCGATCGTCGACGACCCTACGATTCGCGAACTCAATCGAAAGTACCTCAAACACGACTACGAGACGGACGTCATTAGCTTTGTATTGGACTGGAACGAAAACACTGGCGAGTTGCTGGGACAGTTGATTGTCAGCACTGACACGGCAGCAACGATAGCCAACGACGTCGGCAGTACGATGCAAGAAGAATTGCTATTGTATGTAATTCATGGGATGCTGCACTTAGTCGGCTACGATGACAAACACCCCGCTGCTGCCATTGAAATGCGAGCTGCCGAAAAAGAATATTTGTCTCGCTTTGATATTCAGCACCGCGGTTTTGACAACGAATCGAAAAACCGAACGAACGAGAGACAACGCTAATGTCATGGCTTCTGATATTGACGATCATCGGTTTGGCTGTGAATGCCTTCGCAGCGATTGGTTCGTTGGTACTAAACGAAATCGCCTGGCACGAGCTAGAAGACTATTGCAAAAATCGACAACAGCCGAAACGTTTCAGCGACATCTTTGAACTTCGCGATCAAATGGCAGTGGGTTGCGCACTGCTGAACCTGATCGCGACAGTTGTCTTGGCAACTTCAATGTTCTTTTACATGCTGGACTCTCGCGAGACGGCTACCCCATCTGGTTTGAACATTTTGTCTTACGGCATTTTGCTGGGTGCTACCTTACTATTGACCAATCACTGGATCCCGTGGGCAGTTACTCAAATTTCAGCCGTGCCGTTTCTTTACCGCACTTGGCGATTCTGGGGCGTGATTTCACTGCTGGGCTGGCCTCTAGTCATCGGCAGACGAGTCTTTGAAGAACTGTTCTCTCGTGCAAGCGGAAACGAAGAATCAGAGGAATCCGAAGAAGAGGCATTTGAAGAAGAAATCCTCTCAATGGTATCCGAAGGCGAACACGATGGCTATTTGGAAGCTGACACGCGTGACATGATCGAGGGCGTGATGGAACTCGACGATAAAACCGTCGGCGACATCATGACACCTCGCAACAAAGTCGACGCACTCAATCAATCTAGCTCATGGGACGAAATGATGGAGTTCGTGATTAAATCTGGACGGACTCGAATTCCAATTTACGATGAATCACTCGATCAAGTCGTCGGTCTGCTGTTCGCCAAAGACTTACTGCGTGAGTCTCGGCTAAGCAAACGGCGACCGTTGCAAAAGTTACTACGAGCGCCGATCGAGGTGCCCGAAACTAAAATGCTCGACGAAATGCTCAAAACCTTCTTGCATGGCAGAACCCACATGGCCATCGTCAAAGACGAATACGGCGGAGTTGCAGGTGTCGTTACTATTGAAGACGTGTTAGAGGAAATTGTAGGAGAGATTGTTGACGAAACTGACAAAGACATCAGTGACGACATCACGTTTCTGAATGATCACCAAGCCGAAGTCCTGGGCACAATGCACATCTCAGTCTTGAACCACCGAATGGGAATCGAACTGCCCGAAGACGACGAATACGCAACCGTATCTGGGTTGATCATGAACAAAATCAATGAAATCCCTCGCTCAGGGCACAAGGTATCGATCGGAAACGTCCAATTGAACATCCGAGAAGCAACTCGCCGGCAAATCAAAACCGTTCGAGTTACCATTATGAAAGAAGCCGACTAATGTATCGTCACAGCTAAAATTTTGGACTGATGACATAAGCCGCAGAGCGATCGACTCCAATTTTTTCGAGATCAACGGCGGCCAATGTGAAACGAAGCATCCTCAAATTGAGCGCGGCAAACCAGTGGGCCAAGTTCTATCATTGTTGCCTTTCGTGGAACCAAAGGCGACTTTGATACGGTCAACTTCAAACTGCAGATAACTTGTGCTACGAAATTCCGCCGTCTTCTTCGCCTGTTTCAGCGCCGTCTTCGCCATCAAGGATATCATCGTGGTCGGAATCAGCCATTTCAGCGATCTCGCCTCGATCAATAGAAACCACTTTACCTTGATAGCTAAGCATCTCTTCAATGCGAGCGAGTTTACCTTTATAGAACGGGAACCACGGAGTACGGTACAAGCCCATCACTCGCTTCATGGTAAAAATCGGCTTACCCATTCGTGTTTTCAGGGTCAAAGAGCCAACGCCAGCCAAAAACAGTTCGAGGTAATCTAGCGGCTCGTTTTCGGTTTTCAAACCAATCAGTTCGAAGCGTTCTCCTTTGCCGCCCATACGGTTAATCGTCAAACCTGATTCATCAATCTGGACCTTCAAGTGCGTCAAACTGTAAATGTAATTACCCAGCCAAATGATGAAGAACACCAATGACATCACCACCCAAACTCCAGTATTAACCGAAGGCTCCAAACTGCCCAGCGCTGTCCCAAGTCGCGAAAAGATTTTGAAAAAACCAGACAGCTCTAGAATGACTGGAATACCGATGAAACAACCCAACAGAGCGGCCATTAAAATAAATTTGCTTTTAGGCATGTTGAAGCGAAAGGCGACGTACCACACCAACATGATCGACAAACCTACCCAAAATAACATGTGCGAATTAAATAGCGGAAGACGCGTATTTAATAATTGATATCCCGAATCATCCTTCAGTAACGCCACCGTGGATTCGACTGCGTTTTCAGACTGCACGTACTCGGCTTTCACTTCGTCAATTTTCTTAACGAGCCCTTCGTCAACTGAGTAACTAAAAACGGATAAAATCGCCAACAGCGCGAAAAGTACTGCTGGGTAACCGGCCAAAATTCCTGGCAGATGATCGTATAAAATAATCGGTTTTAGTGAGCTGGTAGGGCTTGCCATATTGGCCTCTGAAGAAAAACGAAATGCCTGTCAAATTGCTTTGATTGGATAACTAGTCGGCAAAACTCTATTCGTACTCAACTAACAAATATTGGAAAATACCGACCTAGCAAAACTACGATATCGAAATTAACTCGGTTTTAAAAGTCCACCACGCGGGCAGACTCGTGCATTACAACCGTTAACAGAGCTTTGATTAGGCTTTCAGGCTAGAAACGGAACTTCTGAACCTCGGTTGTGTGAAATCAATTGAGACATTCCCAACACCCGCAAAGCTTGTGATTCTATTCATAAAAACAAAAAAACCGCCGAGCGTTTTGCTCAGCGGCTTTTAGTTTTCAGGTTGATATCAGAGGGGAAACTCTGGTATCTCAAATTAGACGACTAGTTGTTGCGAGCACCAACTGCGTCTTCTTCAATTTCCTTCTGAATGATGATTCGAGGCGTGACCATCATCATCAAATGTTGGGTGTCGTGACCGATACCAACATTTTTGAACAATCGATTGACGTACGGAATGTTGCTCAAGAACGGAATACCAGATTCAGATCGTCCTTCTTGAATCCGTTTAATTCCGCCCAACAGCACAGTACCACCGTCAGGCACACTCACGACCGTACTCACATTCGTCGACGACAACACCGGCAGCTGAACGGTAATACCCGTGGTACTGGTCAGTAGTTCTTCGTCGCCTCCGTCAGGCGTTCCATCGACGATGTCAAACAAATCATCAAGAATCGAATCGGTTGTTCTTTCGATCTCTTGCGACCCATTAAAGGTAAACTCACTGACTTCGGTGACTTGCGTAAAGTAAGGCACCAATCGCAATCTCACGAACTGGCGATCTGCAGAAACTACCGCTTGAACATTCATGTTGGTACCATCGGGTAGTAACGTGATGACCGGCTGGTGAGCAACCGCGAAGTCTCCGACAACAGGAATCACTGATGTCACGAACGGACGCGTGGCAAAGTCAGATACGGAAGCGGATTGACCATTGAACATGGTGACCGTCGGTGCCTGCGTGATGTTTGTTCGAGTATTTCCCTTACTCGCCTGTAACAAGAAGAACACTTCGATGTCCGATAGAATCGCGAAGCCAAAGTTAGCTGCCGTCGCTCCATCTGCAAACCCACCGAAAATTGGTACCGCACCAAAGGTGCCTTGCGAGAACCCAATGTCTAAATCAGGTGTTCCGAAAAAGTTGGCTGTACCGGTATCAGTTGGTGCAACACCCACAACACCACTACCACCATTGCCCAAGCTTCGATCACCCAGTCCGTCGATCAAAAGACCACCGGAATCGTCGTCGAATGCGAAGTCAAAGTCGATTCCAACCCGTTCGAAAAACTCATCTTGCAAAGTTACAAAACGCACTTCGACCACGATCTGAACATCGTTCAATTCTCGCAGTTTTTCTAACAAGGCTTGAACCTTGTCTTGAGTTTCTTGCGGAGCCGAAACAACAATACTTAAGTTTTGAGCGTAAGGGCTGATCGAAGACGATCCGCTACCTTCACCATCACCCCAAGTCTCGCTATCGATGGTGCTGCGAATCAAATCCAACAACGGTTGGAAGTCATTCAATGTCACACCACCCAATTGCTGGTTTGCCATCGTGCCAAAGATTGGCTCGCCTCGCTGTGGGCCGTTTGGAAAACCGCCACCATTGCTGAGTGGATTGCCAACACCTGGAAGTCCTCCAAATTGTTGAGCAACTGCCAGTTGACTTGGCGCTTGTGATGTAGATACGCTCTGGACATTCATTGAACCGCTTCCGCTCATCGCTCCAAAGGAACGACTTGGTGACATCCACTGTATCTCCATTGGATCACGCGGGGTATCAAGCGGCATTACCAAGTCACCGATGTAATACGTTTCTTGGCTTAAGTTAGTTGCCTGCGCTTGAGGTGTCGTGACCTTAATCACTTCATTCTCGACTTTAAACACCAACCGTTTTTGTGACAGAATGATCTCAAGAGCACTCTTCAAAGAAATTGGTGAGTGAATTGGAACGTCGACCTGAGAATCAGTTTGCACCGAACTGTCGGACAACGCAATTTCATCAATAATGATGTTCACACCAGCGGTTTGAGCCAACTGGTCCAAAGCGTCTTTTAACGTACCACGGTAGTCTCCCTGAACGCGTTCGTTCCGTAGTTGATTCCAGATACGAGCTTCTGCTTCGGAACTGTATCGCCCTTGTTCAATACGTAATCTTCGTCGTTCGCCGTTACGAATAAAACGATCCGGGTCGTCGATAACAACTGACCTTTCCGTGGTAACGTTGCTGATCGAAGCTCGTTTTGTCGACTCGAATGCATCCAGCAGCGCTGTTGCTTTCGCATCTTCGATTTGCTCGTCGGTCGCGATTCGTTTATGAACCCTCGCTTTTTCAAAAAGCAAAACTGAAATCTCAGAATCCGGATCTAAGTCGATTGCCTGTGCTGCAATCAACTCAGCTTCTGGATACCGTTGCTCGTCGATTAACTGATTGTAGTCTTCAACCAAGCTTTGCAATTGACGCTCGACATCCAAACGACGCTGTCGGCGACGTTGGACAGCTTCTTCGCTTGCTTGGTTGCGTTCGCGATTGTCGATGTCAGCAAGATTTTCTTCGATGTACTTCTGAGCTTGCTCCATGTCGCGATCGATCATTTTCAGCAACGGACTCTGCTGACTGGTGTCGAGTTTTGACTGGCCGATTCGATTGCGAATCATGGCCATTTTTTCCAAAGCCGCCCGAGGGCTTTCTTCCATTAACTTTTCTGCGCTAACTCGCTCGCGAAATACTTCGGCTTGTAATTGGCGGAAAGCTTCAATGTCCCGACTGTCGCGCCCCTGCAGGTACGCTGTCGCAGGTTGGCTGGCGTGCTTCCTAACATTTAGCCGAGCCAACTGGTCTTGGATAGACTGTTGAGTGATATCGTCGAGTTGTTGACGACCATCCCACGCTCGTATCATGTAGGAACGCGCTTCTTCCAGATTCTGATCAGCGATTGCTTTCAAACCCGCTTGGTAGTACTCCATTGGGCTGGATGGAATTGGAGCAAAGTCTGAAGTAGCGACATCTTTAGCATCTGAGAAATTGACGACCGGAACGTTCTTTGTCGTGTCGTTGGCAGGGTCGTAACCCGCGTGACTAACGTTCTCATCACTAATCGCTTCATAAGGCTTTGCTGCGATTTGCGAGTCGACTTTAAGTTCATTTGCGTCTGCGGCAGAGCCACCGAGGGCTTTCTGGATTTGCAATTCCATCTGCCAAGTACGCATCTGACCGGCAGCAAAATTCGTTTCGTCGACGTTCAATTTCTTGGCGTCGTTGATCAACGCTTGAGCTTCATTGTATTGACCACGATCAAACGCTAATTGTGATTGCGAGATCAATTTACGAACCCTCATAGCTGCTTCGTCGTTGACAGCAATTATTGGCACTTGCTTTTGCAAACTAGCCCGGCTCATCTCCAACAGTTTTTCTAGACGGTCGGGATCGCCGATCTTGTCATTAAACTCCACATTGAAAGTGCGAGCATGCTTGATCAGCGTTTCCGCCGCATCAAGATCTTGATAATACAACAACGCTTCAGCTTGTACCAAAAAGAACGAAGCCGCACCGGCGTTATATTCTGGATGCTGATTTTTTGCCATTTCAATCAGTTGATCTTGGCGGTCGATCAGCGCTTGAATCGTGGCAGGCGAATCAGCCAACGCTTCAAAATTTACTTTCATAGATGCCGCTTGTGTCAACAGACTTTCTACAGTCGTCATATCGCTTTGTGCAAGCGCCTGACGAGCGCGCAACAAAACTTGCTTAGCAGCATCCATGTTTGCATCGCTCTCGACCGTCGTCGGTGATGCAGTTGTTTGGACGGTCGATGCCGTCTGTGTTTGACCATACGTCAATGCCGGTGGTTGAACCACTGCAAAAGACGCAATAAGAGCCGAAGCCCAAATTCCTTTAAGTCGCACGGAGACTCTCACGCAACTCTCCTTGTGTTGTGACATACCTGTTCCGCAATGAAATTAATAGCTGTTCTACGGCATTGCAGAACGTTTCCCCTATAACTAACCTGAAATCCGTTTTCAGGTGGTTGGATACGTCGCGATTCGTAAAAAAACCATGACGTACCGCCGGAGCCCGTAGACAGCGCACGAAACTTTTTCGTTCCGGTAATTAGCTCGTTCCGGAAATCGGGTCAACGCCGATCTGACGAAAAAAAAGAATTAATTTAAAACCCGACAGCAGCCCGGCTAGCAACCCTAATCCGGTTCATGCGATTTTTAATTTATTACTAAATGATTCAGAATTTGGCTCAAGACTCAGTGTTCTAATGTTCGATAATCGAGCCGAATTTTCAAGCTAAAAGCTGACCTTAAAACAAACACTCCTTAAACTCAATCGCTTCCTTCACCTTCTACCAGCCAACACTCGACTGTTTTTCGTTCTGTCAAAGGGTACCACTGTTTAATTTCCTCGGCCAAATCGGCAACCACCGCAGGATTATCGCTGGCAAGATTTTGTGTTTCCTGTGGGTCGGTAATTAAGTCAAACAATTGAGCGCGCTTAGAGGTAAGCCGTCCTATTTCGCTTTGTCGACCGTGACGAGAGCGATGAAAAACGACGCCGACGCCACTAAGCCTAAATTAAATCGGGCCCAAATTCTAACTCGAATTCTTTTCGCAATCTCAACAGCCTGTATTCTCGGCAACAGAAGTAGAACTTGAGCCATTCGCACAATCTGTCTAACCGGCAGGTCAGAGGGACCAGCTTAACCGTTTACGGAGGTTTAGGTTCACAGTGACAATTCAGATGGCGATACGTCAAAAGTTAGTTTTATATTTTGTGGGTGAGTGTTTACTATGTCGCTAAAAAAGATCCTTCTAGCCGCCTTTGCCGTCGTAGTAGTTTGCAGCGGATTTGCATTGCCGTGCCAAGCTCAACGAACATTTAATCGCCATCGTCCGCTACGCTGGCTTGGTCAAGGTTTTAGCGATGGCTATCATCGACATAACCCAGGTCACGACACAAGCTACTACAACCCATACAGCGCACACAACTCAAGCTTGGTCTCTCAGTCACCCGAGTACTTGGCCGTTATCGCACAGCAAGCAAACCAACAACCAGCTCGCCGATTCTTCGCTGGCGTTCCATTTGCTGTTTACGCGGCACCAAGCCAGTTGGACGCACCTACTCAGTTATTACATGGCCAGAATATCTCAGGCACTTTCTCGCCTTCGGTGGGATCGGGACTATTAGAGCAAAACTCCGAAGACGGTATTGCTTCTGAAGATCCGTTCCAACGAGAGGTCGAAAACAATGACAACAACGTCCACGACCCCGATAACGAAATTCCTGAAGAAGACGATGGTGACAACGACTTCCGCGAATCCGACGACGAAATGGTTGACGACTCGGACATCGAAATGGATGACATGGACGACGACTCAGACGGCAGTATAAAAGACATGGATGATGATTCAGACGACATGGTTGATGAAGAAGATATAGATGAAGACGAAGACAATAGCGAGTTGGGAGGGCTATCAGGCCTAAACCACAGTCTCTCCTTCGATCTCGATTAAATTCTCGATCACTGGCGGGCTTGTAAAAAACAAGCCCGCCATCTCGCTAGACGACAAAAGCTCCAGTGGCTTTGGAGCCCTCGCTTCCTTTCAACCAATCCCAAACACTAATAAGCGGCTCGTGAGCGAGTCGCTATTTTTTATCAAGCTCTAGTATCACTGACCCAATCAATTATTGCTTAGCGGTTGACGTTCCAAATACATCAAAATGAAGCCGTCGCTCAATATTCGTGTGCAAAGAATCTCCTTGCGTGCCACGTCACAATAAAGATGTCACTGGCACTTGAATTCGTATTGATGACGAACTCAAGCATCATCTTTCCAATGCTTTGACAAATTGAATCAATTCTTAATGTTTCCCCGATGCCGAGGAAATCAAGGCTCTGACAAGGCCCGCGAGTTATTAAACCGACTACTAGGTGTGTATTTTCTCGCAAGCATGCCTCTCAAAACAGCACGAAACCTTGCCGACAGTTTCCCATCCAACTACGATAGCGGGCTTCAAATTTCGCAACATCAGCCTAGCCACATCTCCGATACAACTCACTTCTCGGATATCTGGCTAAACGCACTGCACCTCAACTCATTTCCTAGAAAGCAAAGCCCGTGCAACAGGCAATCGAAAAAGCCGATACGTTGATTGAGGCGCTAGCCTGGATCCGCCGATTTCGCGATAAAACCACTGTCATCAAACTCGGTGGCAGCATGCTAAGCGATCCCGAAGCGATCCAGAGCACTCTGGTAGACATTCTGTTCATGGAATCAGTTGGCATGCGACCGGTCGTCGTGCACGGTGCCGGCAGTCGGATCTCGACCGCAATACAAGCCGCTGGAATCGAGCCGAAATTTGTTGCTGGCCGACGCTACACCGATGCGGCAACCCTCGAAATTATTGAACAAGTATTGGCACGAGACACAAACCAAGAACTGGCCGAGAACTTTGAAAAAATCGGCGGTCGCGCGATGACACTGAACTTTGAATCGACCCCTGTACTAACCGGACAGCTACTAGAGCTCAAAGATGGCCAAGGCCAACCGCTAGACCTAGGCTTCGTCGGCGAAATAACCAAAGTCGATCGTTTGGTAATCGACAATCTATGCTATGCCAGCCAAGTCCCTTTCATTCCTTCGATGGCTGAAACAGTCGACGGACAAAAATTAAACGTCAACGTCGACACCGTGGCCACCAAAATCGCCCAAGAACTCAACGCCCACAAACTAGTCATACTGTCGGACATGCCTGGGGTGCTGAGAGACCCGAACGATCCGAAGTCGATCATTTCGAGCCTCACTCGCAGCGAAGCTTTAGACCTCCTCAAAGACGGTACGGTCAGCGGCGACATGATTCCAAAAATCGAAGCGTGCTTAGAGACAATCGATCGCGGTGTTCCCAAAGTGCACATCATCGACGGTCGGTTGCGGCATAGCTTACTGTTAGAAACCTACACCAACGGCGGTGTTGGCACCTTGATTTCCTCCGACGCTGCCTAGCGACACGAAGTTGTTTACGAAAGCATACAAATGCGACATGTTTTGTCCTTGGACGATTTAACAACGGAAGAAATCCAACGCGTCTTGCAGATCGCTGCGGATCTAAAAGCCAAACTGGCAAGTAGCCAGCGGCCGGCATTGTTGGCCAACCACGTAATGGGCCTGCTATTTGAAAAGCCCAGCTTGCGAACACGAGTTAGCTTCGAAACGCTGTTCCGACATCTAGGCGGTAGTAGTCTATTCCTGAGCAAGGACGTTGGTTGGGGCGAACGCGAACCCTTGCGAGATTTCATCCCCATTTTGACCGGCTACTTAGACATCTTGGTCGTCCGTGCAAAAAGCCACGAAAAGGTTGTCGAAGTAACCCAGCACAGCCAGTGCCCGATCATCAATGGCTTGACTGACGTGTCACACCCTTGCCAAGCACTCGCCGACATTTTGACCGTCCAAGAAATTGCAGGCACGCTCAAAGGCCAAAAACTGGCGTACTTGGGCGATGCAAACAATGTTGCCTATTCACTGGCGCTAGCCTGCGCAAAACTTGGTGTCGAATTCCGTATCGGTGCGCCGAAAAACTATCAGTTCGATCAATCGACGTTGGATCAATTTAACAGCAACTCAAGTCAAACTTGGGTAACACAAACTTCCGACCCGCGCGAAGCAGTCAACGATGCAAACTTCGTTTACACTGACGTTTGGACCAGTATGGGGCAAGAAGCCGAAACCAAACAACGACTGGTCGACTTGGCCGACTACCAAGTCAATGCGGACATCATGAGCCAAGCAGCCGACGACGCGAAACTATTGCATTGTTTACCCGCGCGGCGAGGCGAAGAGGTTACCAGCGAAGTGATCGACGGTCCTGCCAGTGCGATCATCCAACAAGCTAACAACCGGCTACATGCTCAAAAAGGCTTGGTGGCTTGGTTGATGGAAATCCAGTAAACACAAAGTCGCTTTTCTCTCGGAGAAAGCAGCGTTCTTCAATAAAATTAAACAACGCCTTTACGAAACTAATTGGTCGACGACCTACTCGATGCCATCAGTTTGCGGTTGATCATCAAGCGACTGCCACACCTGAACTTCAACTCGGTCGGATTCCAGATACGTCGTCAACAGCACTTGAGCCGCGATCTTATCCAGTTGCGCTTTTCGTTTTTTCCCAGACAAGCTCGACTGATTCAAAATCTCTCTGGCCCGTGCGGTTGAAAAACGCTCGTCGACCCAAACCACAGGCAAGCCTGTTTCTGCGGCGAGCCAATTCCCAAACGAGATCGCCTCACGCGATTTGTCACTGGATTGACCGCTCAAGTGAATCGGCAACCCAACTACCCAGCCGACCAGTTTTTCGGATTCCACCAACTGCTGAAAATACTTGGCATCCAACTTCTTATCTCGTGCTTGGTAGACTTCCAATGGACTGGCGAGCATCTGACTGGGATCAGAAATCGCAACACCAATTCGCACAGTTCCATAATCAACGCCACCCAGACGCCCCTTGGTAGGCAGCTCCGAAGGTTGGTCAGGAAGACCATCGGCGGATGAAGTTGGAGAATCAGACATACAGATAAGAATAACTTGCTGATCATATTTCTCTAGCCCGAACAAGCACAACTCGCCAATTCGACAGATCGCAACAGCTGATTACGATTGGTTTTAGCCATTTCACGAACGCGGGTAGTCGCGAGTCCACAACCAATGGTTATCATTTAAAGCTTAATTTCTTTCGAACGCGATCGATCTGGCAATATGCTATTCAACTTCCAAAACGTCTCAGCCTACCGCACAACGACTCTCGCCCTCAACAAGATCTCGTTCACAATCGAATCCGGTCAACACACGGTGATCTTAGGGCCTAACGGCGCTGGCAAATCGACACTGCTGAAATTGCTCTACCGTGAACTATACCCAACGCTTGAAGACGATGGCTGCATGGAACTATTTGGGCAATCTCGTTGGAACGTCTGGCAGCTTCGCGACCGAATGGGGATCGTATCGTTGGACCTCCAGCGACGCTACAACTCGGACGTCATCGGGCGTGATGTCGTTTTGTCAGGATTCTTTTCGACCATTGGTAACGTTCGCGAAAGTGAACTAACTGAAAAACATATTGCGACTTTTGAGTCAGTCGTGGCAGAGCTACAGATTGCGCCGCTATTAGAAAAACGATTTCGGTACTTATCGACTGGCCAGCAACGGCGATGTTTACTAGGTCGGTCATTAGTCAACGACCCCGAAGTGTTGGTGCTGGACGAACCCACCGCCGGTCTCGATGTCCCTTCGATGTTTCGCTATTTTGAAACCGTAAAAAAGCTAATCGCAACGGGTAAGACCATCGTGCTGGTCACACACCATGTCCACGAAATTCCACCCGAGATCGACAACGTGATCTTGCTGAAAAACGGCCAAGTGTTCAAGCAAGGCGACAAGCAATCGTTATTGACCGAAGAAACACTCTGCGAACTGTTCGACGTCAACTTATGCCTAGCCAAGCAGAACGGCCACTTCAGTATCAGCCCGAAGTAAGCTGATCGGCGCTGCAGCTAAAATCACTGCAGCGCAAAACAACTAACACAAAGATTACTCACCATCCGCTACTTGCTTAGCGAAGTCCAACAAAACCAGCGCCGAGAGCTTCGCCCGGGGAACCAAACTTTCAACGATTAAAAACTCTTCATCGCTATGAATCCGCCCGCCGCAAGGTCCCATCGAATCGATATTGGGCAAACCCATCGCGGCAAATTTATTACCGTCACACGCGCCACCTGTCCCACTCCACTGAATGTCGACACCCAGCGCTGCCCCACATTTTTCAATGCGTTCCATTACTGTTTCCATTTCAGGCGTGATTGGCTTGGGCGGCGATCGAAATTCACCGTGCAACGACACTTCAATGCCATCCAATTGACTAAACGTTTCCACGATGCCAACTAACTGTTGCTCAACCTCTGCTTGCGCTTCTGCCGTTCGGACACGAGCGTTGATTCGAACGATAGCCAAATCCGGCACGACATTCGGTGGACTACCACCATCAATCTTAGCAACGTTGAGTGTGACTTCAGGGTCGGTGTTCAAGTCACTGATTGCCTGAGCAACCTTCGCCGCAGCAACGATCGCATTCCGACCCTCCGCAAACGCGCGACCAGCATGAGCCGAACGACCTCGAACCAAGACCGAAAAATTCCCCGAGCCTTTGCGCCACGACACGAGCTGACTATCACCGAGCGCGGGTTCGAACAGCAGACCAAAATCACATCGCTTCGCGATCGACTCAATCAAGCCCCGGCTTCCCGGCGAGCCGATTTCTTCGTCTGGATTCAGTAATATCTCCCAACCAATATGTTCCGCCAACGGACTGGCTTCGAGCGCTTGCAGTGCGTGCAACATCACCACGATGCCTCCCTTTGCGTCAGCAACTCCCGGCCCGTTCAGTGTACCGTCATCGCGCAGCACACACCGCTGAAACGGACTACCTTCGGGATACACTGTGTCCATGTGAATGCACAGCAAAACCTTGTGCTTCGCGTCGGGCCGCTTAACGATATGGATCGACTTACCCAATGGGGAATCGACTTGTTCACCTTGGTTGTTCAAAAGACTATCAAAGTCGCTGTCCAAAAGTTGCGACTGCCCACCCAAAGCTTCAAACATTGTCACCAACTTGCTTGCGACAGACTCGAGACCGTCCAAGTTGTAAGTGCCCGAGTTAGCATCACACAACTCGATCACTTGCTGTAGCATCAAGTCTTGGTGATCGTCAAGCAATTGTAGGTGCGGCAATAACTGATTCATGGGGACCGTTTGTTTCAAAAAAGGGAAGGGCAGTGGTTAGCGGGCAAGTATATCCGATTCCCTATCTATCTTGGAAAACCAACTGAAAAAAATCTTCTCCCAAAAAAATTGTCATCGAAAACCAAACGGCCACTCTCCAACAAATAAACTCAATTCCCAACTTAGAATGCAATCAAAAAATCTGTTGACTAGATAACACTCTCACCTTCAAAATTTACGTCTACTTTCACGATGCCCAGATAGTATAATAAAGATCAGTCACATAAATTTTTACTCCTCTACCAATTGGCGATTGAATGTTTAGTACGCTCTGTTTCCGCTGTATCTGCTTGGTGCTCATAAGTTCAACGACGTTGAATGCAACCGAGCTAGATGTCCCCACTTTACAAAAGAAAATCTATTCCACGATCGAATCTGTAACGCCAGCCGTGGTGGCTATTACGTTACCTGGGTTAAGCGAGGGGGCTGGTTTTAGTGGAGTGATTGTCAGCAAAGACGGTCACATTCTATCTGCCGGACACGCAGTGCGACCGGGTATGGAATACCTCGTATTGCTTCCCGATGGCCGTAAGCTGAGTGCTCGCGGCAAAGGCTCTAACCCGGTAGCGGATTGTGCGATGCTTCAAATCACAGACGATGTTGACGACTTGCCGTACGTTCAGATGGGTGAGTCAAAATCGTTAGTGAAAAATCAACCTTGCCTAAGCATCAGTTACCCAGGTGGCCAACGAGCCCGTTCGACTCCAGTCGTTCGTTTCGGTCGTTTTGTACACGGTGGTGACCGCAAGGGAATGTTACAAACATCTGCATTGATGGAACCTGGTGATTCGGGCGGACCACTTTTTGATCTTGATGGCCGTGTGGTTGGCATTCACTCTAGGATCCAAGGAGGCATGGAACAGAACTTCGAAGTCCCTGTCGACACCTTCAAAAAGTTTTGGAACGAACTGAACCGTGAAAAATCTTTTTCCCGATCAGGCCCAAGTGCGCCAACACTAGGTTTTCAATCGAAACGACCGACCAGAGACGGAAAAGGCGTTGGTGTTCGTGCAGTCACTAAAGACAGTCTCGCAGACAAGCATGGAATCAAGCCCAATGATATCATCGAATCAGTGCACAGTGTAGCAACGCCATCCATGGCAACCGTACGCAGCGCTTTGATGAATGCGCAAGACGACGAAGCAAAAGAGATTGTTGTGAAAATCCTACGTGACGAAGAACAGATCGAACTCAAAATCCCCTTCGAAGTGAAACAGGATCTAACCGAAGTTGCGTTGCCTAACTACGAAGATAAAGAAATTTCAGAGCCACAAGGAATCGACCAGTTGGCCAACTTGCCGAAAGCGTTTTCCGAATTGGAATCTGATTTGGACGATGCGTGCGTCAAAATTTCCAGCACAAAAACCGATAGTGAAGAGCTATCGATTATAGGAACACGTATCAAAGCAACGCCATTCATCATTAGCAAAAATTCGATGGTTGGCGAAAACCCAACTGTCGAAGATGAGAAATTAGAAATCGTCACGCGCAACACCGAAGACGATCTTGTACTGTTGAGAGCACCACAAGAAAACGCAGACGGAGTCGACATCAACGTGCAATCCGCTACCGCACTAAAAACGGGCAGCTTCATAATTACACCGGAGTCAGACGGTGCAGGGTTGGTCAGTGTTATTGGCTCAAAATCATTCACGTCACCCAAACAAAAACGACCTGGATTTTTGGGTGTCCGACCAGCTGACCATAAAGACAACGGTGGAGCTCTTTTAGAGATGGTAACCAATGACGGCGCAGCAAAACGAGCCGGACTCAAAGTTGGAGATGTTGTCACTAAACTCAACGAAACAACGATTACCAATCAAGCAGAGATGAGGAAATTCCTTAGGACCGTTAAGCCCGGTTCAAACGTCGTTGCGATCATCATTCGTGATGACGAAGAAATGGAGAAAACAATTAAACTAGGCGAGTTCACTTCTAGTCATTCCGCTGACAGTGTAGCCAAGAGCGCTCGTCGCGATGGATTCAGTAAGATCATCCTCCACGATGCTGACTTAAAACCTACCGACTGCGGTGGACCCGTTTTTGATTTGAACGGTAACTTTGTGGGGCTAAATATTGCCAGGAACAGTCGAGTTCGCAGTTACCTGATCCCTCCTGCCACCGTCAAGAAACTAGTCGACACAAATAAATAACCACGTTGCTGGACTTAGCCCGAAAGGGCCAAGCAGATTCTGTTAAAAAGGCAACGTCCTGCACTGAATAGAGCGAATTAGTTTTTCAAGCTAGGTAAACTTTTAGCTTCAAGAACTAATTTGCCCTGCGCATCTGGCAATTTCATTTACGTTCATGAAGGACGAATGGTATAATGGACATTCGTTAGGCGTATTTTTTACTTCTTATCAATTGGCTACTAAATGTTTAATACACTCTATTTCCGTTGTATCTGCTTTTTGCTCATCAGTTCGACGACGTTAAATGCAACAGAATTAGATGTCCCTGCCTTGCAAAAGAAAATCTATTCAACGATTGAATCCGTAACACCAGCCGTAGTGTCTATTTCAATACCTGGCTTAGGCCCGGAAACCAGTTTTAGTGGAGTGCTTGTTAGCCCAAACGGTCACATTCTATCCGCCGCACACGCGGCAGAAACTGCTGAAGAATACAAAATATTGCTTCCCGATGGTCGTAAATTTAATGCTCGAGGCAAAGGGTCAAACCTGATAGCGGACTGTGCAATGCTTCAAATCACAGACGAGTTTGAAGACCTGCCTTACGTTCAGATGGGTGAGTCGAAATCATTAGCGAAAAATCAGCCTTGCCTAAGTATTAGTTACCCTGTTGGCGAGCGGGCGAGTTTGACTCCAGTCGTTCGATTCGGCCGTCTTGTACGCGGTGGTGGCCGCAAGGGAATGTTGCAAACATCTGCATTGATGGAACCTGGTGATTCGGGCGGACCTCTTTTTGATCTTGATGGTCGTGTGATTGGTATTCACTCTAGAATTAAAAATGGTATGGAGCAAAACTTCGAAGTCCCTATCGACACCTTCAAAAAGTTCTGGCGGGAACTGAATCGCGAAAAACCTTTTAGCCGGTCAGGCCCAAGCGTGCAAAGACTCGGTTTTCAAGCGAAAAAGCGAAAAGCCGGTGATAAATTTGTTGGTGTTCTTGAAGTCGACAGCGATAGCCTGGCCGAGAAACATGGAATTAAGCCGAATGACATCATCCAATCAGTACACGGTCTAAAAACGAGATCGAAGGGAGTCGTGCGTGGTGCAATGCTGAATGCAGCCGACGACGGCGTAAAAGAAGTGGTTGTAAAAATCTTGCGTGACGAAGAACAGATTGAACTCAAAATCCCTATAGTAGCCGAACAGGATCTACCCGAAGTCGCATTGCCTGATTACGAAGATAAAGAATTTTCGGAGCCAAAAGGAATCGACCAGTTAGCCAATTTGCCGAAAGAGTTTTCCGAATTGGAATCTGATTTGGACGATGCTTGCGTCAAAATTTCCAGCACAAAAACCGAAGGGAAAGAGCTTTCGATTGTAGGGACACGTATCAAAACAACACCGTTTATCATTAGCAAAAATTCAATGGTGGGTGAGAACCCAACGGTTGAAGATGAGGAACTAAAAATCGTGGCCCGTGACACGGAAAACGATCTCGTATTGTTAAGGGCCCCCCACGAGAACACAGATGGGGTAGACATCAACGTCCAAGTTGATAGCGCTCCAAAAACGGGTAGCTTCCTGATCACACCCGAGTCGGACGGCGCGGGTTTGATCAGTGTTGTCGGGACAAAATCGTTTACCTCACGCCGAAAGAAAAGACGCGGATTTTTGGGCGTCATGCCCGCTACCTATAAAGACGACGGCGGAGCTCTGTTAGAGACGGTAACCAATGGCGGTGCAGCAAAACGAGCCGGCCTAAAAGTTGGAGATGTTATCACCAAACTCAACGAAACAAAGATTGCCAGTCAGGCAGATTTGAGACGGTTCCTGGCAACGGTTGAGCCCGGTTCGGACATCGTTGCAATCGTCAATCGTGACGACGAAGAACTGAGAAAAATAATTGAACTAAGAGAGTTACCTAGCAATCATATTGCTAGCAATGTCGCCAAGAGCGTTCGTCGCGATGGATTCAGTAAGATTATTCTCCACGACGCTGACCTGAAACCTACCGAATGCGGTGGTCCTGTTTTTGATCTGAGCGGTAACTTTGTGGGGCTAAATATTGCCAGGAACAGCCGAGTTCGCAGTTACCTTATTCCTCCTGCCATTGTGAAGGAATTAGTCGACACAAGTAAATAACCGCGCTGCCAGTTTCAAATTTTGCACTCCCCATTTGGACAGGTGCTTTGCTTTTCTAACCGCCATCTTCGAACCCGTGACTAAATCAACAAACGCCTCGAGCCGTTACATCGCATTACTACTGGCGATCACTCTGTCAATTGTCACCCCAGTAGCGGCAGACAACATCTATGTCAGCTCAACGGGAAACGATCAAAGCGCGGGCACCAAAACAAGTCCCTTAGCTTCGCTGACCGCCGCACGTAATAAAGCTCGATCAATGGCAGGCAAAACCGCAGTAACCGTTCACGTTGCTGACGGAGTGTACTACTTGCCGGAAACCTTAGTGTTCAAACCACAGGACTCTGGCACGGCTGAGTCGACGATTATCTATCAAGCCGAAAACGAAGGCCAAGCGGTGCTCAGTGGCGGTTCGCGGCTGGCACTCAAGTGGGAGCCTTGGCGAGACGGAATCTTTCAAGCCAAGACGCCAGCAGGATTGGAAATCGACCAACTGTTCGTCGATGGCCAAAACCAGCGGATGGCTCGTTACCCAAACTACGACGCGACGCGTAAAAGTGACGCGTACCAAGGATTCGCGGCGGACGCATTTTCCAAAAAGCGCGCCGCAAGATGGGCCGATCCGAAAGGCGGTTTCATTCATGCAATGCATCGTAGCCGTTGGGGCGGTTACCACTACCTGATCACCGGAAAAGACAGCAAAGGCGAAGTCACTTACGCAGGCGGTTGGCAGAACAACCGTAAATCCGGAATGCACAAGAAGTTCCGCATGGTGGAAAACATTTTCGAAGAACTCGATGCCCCCGGCGAATGGTATCACAATGCGAAAACCGCAACGCTCTACTACAAACCAGCCGCCGATGTCGATCTAGATAGTGCGACTGTGGAAGTCGTACGACTACGGCACTTGGTTGAATTTCAAGGAGACGCCAAGAATCCGGTCAAGCACATTTCACTCAAGGGTTTTACGGTTCGCCATGCGTCTCGGACGTTCATGGATTGCAAAGAACAATTGCTCCGCAGTGACTGGGCGATCTATCGCGGCGGCGCGTTTATGCTTACCGGCACCGAAGACGTCAGCATCTTGGATTGTGAATTCGACCAAGTCGGCGGCAACGCGATTTTCTGCAACAACTACAACCGGCGACCGCTCATCAAAGGTTGCCACATTCATGATATTGGAGCCAGCGGCGTTTGCTTTATCGGCGATCCCAATGCCGTACGGAATCCGCTGTTCGAATACCGCGAGAAAAACGACCTCGCCAAAATCGATCGCACGCCGGGGCCTAAAACGGACAACTACCCATCGCTGGGGGTCGTGGAAGATTGTTTGATCCACGGCATCGGTCGAGTCGAACGTCAACCCGCGGGTGTGACGATGGACATGGCGTCGGAAATCACTGTCCGTGATTGCTCCGTCTACGACTGCGCCCGATCAGGCATTAACATTGGTGACGGTTGTTGGGGTGGGCACTTGATCGAACGTTGCGACGTTTTCGATACCGTTCTGGAAACACACGATCACGGTTCGTTCAATTCATGGGGACGTGATCGTTTTTGGCATGCGGATCGAAGCGTATCGCAAAAAGCAATCGATGCCGAACCGGACTTGCCATTTTTAGATGCGATGAAAACAACCATCATTCGTGACAGTCGGTGGCGCTGCGACCACGGCTGGGACATTGACCTCGACGACGGTTCATCGAACTACGACATCTACAACAACCTGATGCTCAGCGGCGGACTCAAGCTTCGTGAAGGCTTCCGCCGACGAGCTTGGAATAACATTACCGTCAATAATGTTTTTCATCCTCACGTTTGGTACGACCACAGCGAAGACGAAGTGTTTAGCAACATCTTCATGGGCTCCCACCGCGGTGCACGGATGCCCAAGGAAAACTCCAAAGGGAAACGGGTCGACAGCAACTTGTTCTTTGCTTCGAATCCAAAGGCCAAAGATCGCCATGCAAAGTACGGCTGGGACGTCAACTCGATCGCCGCCGATCCGGGCTTCATCGATCCTGTGACAGGCGACTTTCGCGTTAAAGAAGGTTCGCCCGCATTTGATATCGGTTTCAAAAATTTTCCGATGGACCAGTTCGGCGTCAAGAAGCCTTCGCTCAAAGCGATTGCTGCGACGCCAGTTATCCCACCACTAAATTTCAATGGAAAATCGAGCGGCGGATCGTCTGCTGCGGCTGCGCCATCGGCAGGCCGGTATTGGTTGGGCGCGAAACTTCACGAATTGGTTGGCGAAGAATTTTCGTCCTACGGCGTGACCAAAGAAGACGGAGGCGTTGCACTGGACGAAGTTCCAGACGGCTGCGAAGCAAAACGTTTGGGCTTCAAGGCGGGTGACTTGATCCAAGGCGTGAACGATCACAAAGTCTCGAACCTTCGTCAATGGTCAAGTACGCTGATCAAGACTGGCGACGCTCCGCTAAAAGTTACCGTGGTTCGTGACCAGCAGACCAGTGTGCGATCCGTTTCGGCAAACTCTTATTTAGCAGTCGAATCAGTCAATAACGCCGATGGATTTGCGACACTTGCCCCGACAGTCTCAGAGCAACTGACTATTACGGCCAACCACAAGATCAAGAACCAATCAATCCAAACGTTGACCGATGGTAAATTGGATCAAGGCTACGGTCCCGTGTTTAGCAATGGCACCACCAACGGGGCGTACAAGATTGACTTAGGCGATGCAAAGCCCGTGGCGGCGATCACCAGTTGGTCCTACAAACAGGGCAAACGTGGCTTGCAGAAGGTTACGCTCTACGGAAGCAAGTCGCCGGCCGATCCAGGTTGGAATATCGCCGATCGTTCACGCTTTGAACCGTTGGGCAGTATTGATACTTCGAGCATCAAGTCAAAAACCTTCACCGCAGCTTCGTTGCGTGCAAAGGAAGGGGAATCGCTCGGTACGTTCCGTTGGGTACTCTGGAGCGTCTCACCGGTGACGTCTAACGGAGGTGGTGAAAACACCGCGTTCCAAGAACTAGGCGTTGAAGTTCACTCGCCTCAGAAGTAACCATTAGTGCAGTTGGCCCCTCTACGCAGTTAACTTTGAAGGGCGATTGAGTAAATTCCACTCGAGAAAACTCACCGATATCAAGCGAGCTACATGGATTTTTCGCTCTTGTTTAAAAAAGACACAATCAAAACTGCCACCACTGCGTCTAGAACTAATAACCTGTGTGTCTGAGAGCGATAACGCTTTCTATCGCTAAGCAAACGGTAACGTTGCCTCAACACTTTAAACCACGAATAGAATATGCAAACGATCAAGACACTACTCGTTTTTCTATTACTATCAGCAACCGTAGCCTTTGCAAACGACCGCTTCGTGCTGCACTACGATTCGCCAGCCAACGATAAAAACAAGGTGAACCGAGGCAAAGGAAAGACGCCGACCAAGTTTGGTTTTATGCAAACTGCATTGCCGCTGGGCAATGGCCGTTTGGGAGCTATGTTCACCGGTGGCATCGAGT
>CAZHCH010000013.1:0-39973 GCA_964530985.1 uncultured Pirellulaceae bacterium
TTTGGAGGAACCACAAGCTGGAAGCGTATGCCACTCACAAGCTGGAAGCGTATGCTACTTACTTGTTAGCTTTGGGTGTACAGGACAGCGCCGCAACCTGGGCAGTAGACCAATTTCTTTAGCATTAAGTCACTGATGGTTTGGGTGGTCAATCGTTGGTTGCAATTGTCGCACGTATCAGTCACCGAGACCGCAAATGAATTTTCCCCTTTGAGGCGAACAAGTCGGCGATAGTCTTCCATCATCGTGCCCGGGAGTGCCTTTTCACTTTCAGTGAGCTCGCCAGTGACACGAGCTTTTTCAGCGTTGAGTTCGTCGAGCTCAAGCTTGACTCGTTCACGCATCGCGGCGGTTTCTTCTTTGGCTTTTTGATGATTCGCTTTGGCCTGATCGACGTCTGCATTGACAACGTCCAACCGCTCCAACAACTCCAGTATCTCGTCCTGCAACACGCTGTTGGCTTGTAAGTCAGCAGCGATACGATCTTTGAGCAGTTGAAACTCTTTGTTCGAGTCACACGTGTTCAGCTTATGCTTCATGTCCTCGATTTTAGCTTCACGCTCATTGAGCTGCATTGTCTTATCATTGGAAGACCGACGCAATTCTTCTTGTTTGGCTAAACATTCAGCCTCATCGGCGGCGAACGACGTCTCATTGGTCTCAATGATCTTAACCTTCATCGGGCCTCGACGCATCCGATCTTCGATGTCCGTTAGTTGCCGCAACATGCGATGGAGTGTTTGCAGCAGTCCAAAATCAAGACTCATAGACTTTATATCCTAGATATGTGGTGACTCAGATGGTGAAGTGTTGGCGAGCTGGATTTTGCGAATGGTCAGGGGCCTCCGTATGTTGTAGCGTTTTCGGTAGGCCTTGGCTATTTCCCCAAGCAGAAAAAAATGACGTTCTGAGATAGTGCCGGGCCACTTTGTTAGTTGTTTCGGCGAAAGCGTGCCGCGGGTTTGGCGGACAATCGCGGACGGGGTTATTAGCAGGCTCGTATACCTGCGGCGGGTTCGTATTGGGAGTTAGCCTGTCGGAAACTGGCGACAGTACTCGTAAACCGCCATCGTGGTGGCGGTCGCGACGTTATAGCTGTAGGGCAAACCAAAAACTGGAATCTCAATCAAATCGTCCACTTGGGCCAGTTCGTCAGGATTCATCCCATGTCGTTCGTGTCCGATCACCAATGCGGTCCGTCGTTGGAAGGAATAATCATGAATGCAAACCGAGTGATCGGTTTGTTCGAGCCCCACCAAGCGATAGCCCGCTTGCTTTAATTTTTTGAGCACTGGCAGTAGCGTTCGACGGCGCTCAATCGGAATATGGTCGCCGTCACGAGCGATTGTTGTATCGATTTTGGCTGTACCGCAGGCGATAATTTTTTCAGCGGCAACGCAGCCAGCAAGTCGAACAATTCGCGACAGGTTGACGCTACTTTTGAATGCCGGGCACGCTAACACCAGCTGCCGCGGCTGACTCAACTGGGTAAACTCTTTATGCCGAATTTGCTCAGGCGGCAAAGTCTCGTCAACCACGATTGAGGAACTCGATCTAAAGGAAAAGTCAGCGTGACGCGGGGCGCAATTCCTTAAAAAGGAATGTCACCTTCGTCGTAATTCGATTCGGCGAAAGCATCATTGGTGGCCGCTCCATCTGCGTCGGAAGCCGCACCTTCTGACATTTTTTTGAAGCTCAACGCTTCGGCGGTCAAAAAGTACTTGACCTCGCTATCGGGATCTCGTTGCCATTTGCGCCCAGACAATTGATAGCTAATTTCGACATCTTCACCGACGTTCAAATCGTCGGCCGCCGAACAGTTGTCCCGAATGAACTCTACAGGGATGAAATTTGTAAATCGCCCAGTGTCTTGTTCCAAGACGACCAGTCGCTTCTGGAACCCTTTTTGTCCGTAGGTTTTGGTTTCTTCGACAAGGTGGACAATGCCGCGGACGGTTGTATCGCTCATGTTTTAAAGATCGCTTGATTCAAATGGTTAGTAAAAATCTGAACGCGAAACCCACCCATATCACGGGATCATCGGATCGGTAACGCTACGTTTCAGAATTCCCATGATACAAGATCTCGTCCGCATTCAAACCGGGTACTAAAAATTGTCGGCGGCATCTCTTTTTTGGTTAAAAACTGTTTTGCCCGAGCTGTAAAAATCGACGTCACATTGTCGTTAAGATCGTCTTTGACTGGGCAAAGGGATGCACTTTCACGTGTCCGAAGGCGACTACTTAGGCAGACGAAGTAGCAACCGATCGGTTTCTACTTCTAATTCTGAATGCCATGCCAAATCGTCAGCAGCCTTTTTCAAAACGAAAAACAAGAGAATTAGCGTGTTTTAGGTAAAACTTGATGACATTTACCCTCCAACGAAGCGAAATTTAGATGAATTTGATAGGGGTAAGTGAACGATCTATTTGCTAATATATTAAATTATCTGCCACTAGAACCAAATTATTAACTTTTGGTTAAATGTCTCGACACAAAAATAGAATAGGAACCGTAAGCAGAAACAGAGTTATCAATTTGATATCGTCTACGCCTTTTTCGTTTGGAGAAAAGGTAATCGACAGACATTGAGTTCCAATAGCATAGATTGCATTTGCCACTTCCATCTACCTCGGCCAAAGCAATCGCACGATAAACTTTAGGTTTTGATTGGATAGGACGTCTATGGTTAAGATAGTGCATCGAGTCACTGGAAAGTCGCTGTTACAAGCGTCCAATGATTCAATTCGCGGTTGTGTTTTGTCTGGACATGATTTAGCCAACGCGGATTTTTCTGGGCAGGATTTATCTGCCTGCAAGTTTACAGGTTGCAATCTCTCCGAAGCCGACTTTTCGAATTGCATCTTGTCTTACGCCGAAATCGTCGGCTGTTCTTTGAAACGCAGCAACTTCACCAACGCCGTTTTGTCCAACGGAAGTTTTTGTGACAACTCGTTTGAACATGCCAAGTTTGTTAATTGCGTTGCAGTCAATTCGAAGTTTCACCACTCAAAAATGAACGGCTCAGATTTCTCAGGGGCAGACTTGAGCAAGAGCGATTTCTTTTTCGCTGAGTTGAGGAGTGATTTCTCTGGTGCTAAATTGGTCGAAACTAAGTTCTTTGGAGCCGATCTAACCGAAGCCGACTTTACGAAGGCAAATATGCAATCGGCTAACATGACCGATGCCAAGATCGATCGCGCAACATTTGCTTTAACACAAATGCAAGGCACCATAGGCACCAACGGACAGCCGTGGGGGTTCACGGTACGTCCGCAAACGTCCAAGAAATCATGGTGGAAGGTCTGGAGTAATGGTCAAACCAGTTAGTGGGTTGGATTTTTAAAAACTAGACTGGCATATTTCGTGCGCTGATTCCTTCCAGTTGGTCGTAATTCAAGTCTGGTGACAACAAAACAACTGCGGGTGCCGCGGTTTCTTAGTAAGTCGCTTGGTTGCGCTGCGAAGCTTTGTTGGCCGTTAGTTTGAGACTTGCCCGGCAGAATCGTAGTCAACGGGCTACACGAGGCCCCATTTTTTTCTCAATCCCCACTCCACCGCCAATAGCAGGACGAACGCGCCTAAAAACAAGCAGGCGTCAGACATTTTTTCGCCGAGCCGCCAACTGGACGGGATCTCGATTTTTTTAATTGGCGGGTTTTCAATGTACTGGTCCAGTAACTCCGACAATTGTTCCGGCTGGACCACTTTCCCACCGAATTCAGCCGTTTGACTGGCCAAGCGGGCCATCTGTTGCGGGTTGGCGGCCGGATTAGCTTTTTCTTTGTCGCGGTCTAAAATCACAAACTCACGTTCACCTCGACCCACGAAGTTTCCGTCCTTGGTGGCTTCAATCAAAATCCGATGTAAGCCCGAGTTTCCGACCAAAGCGCGATTCAACTCACATCGGTAACCGTCTCCGTTGGGCACGATCGCGATTTTCTCTTGCGTGTTATTGGGCAGTTGCAAGATCGCTTTAAAGTCTACACCGGGCACAAAGTCGCCTGTCGCGGTTCTAACGTTCACGCCAAACCGAATACGAGCGTTGGGCGCAAAACGGCGTTTGGACAAATCGATGGTTAAGTTCTGATCATTTTTGGAATCCCAAAACGCTAGGTATAAAACCAATTGCCGCCAAAACTGATCAAACTGTTTTCGCTTGTCACTCATCCGCCAGCGCCAAGTTGAATCTCCAGCAAACGCCAACACTCGACCTCCCACATCCGCCGAGATCAGTATCGGGTATCTCGCATCGTCATCAGATTGCAAAAACACCGACACTGTTGCCGACTTTTTAGGAACCAGTCGATTGGCACCAACCAGTGGAGGCAATTGGCGCCAAGCGTCTTTGGTTGATTCCGTCTCGCTAATTCGAGTTAAAAAATGATCGCGTGACGGCACCAACTGAATTGGACGGTTGATGTGTAACTCTTTCAAAATATCCGCTTCGAAAGGTTGTGTTTCACTGGGTTTCATTTCCACCGGAAGTAGATCAGCCAGCGGTGTGCCAGCGTAACCACCGGCGCCGAAGCTATGCGTGCCACCGATCATCAATAGGCCTTTACCGTTGCGAACGGCTTCGGCCAGCTCTGCCATGGGCCCTGTTTTTTCTCGTTTATTCCACAACGCCTGCGAATCGACATTACACAAAATGAAAACATCGTAACGAGTTTCATCTGAGAACTCTTCCGCTAAATCGCGAACTGGCCACTGCCGATTTCGAGTAGCCGCAGGTGGTGTGAAGAGCGGCCTAAATTGCATATCGACAAAATCCAAAGCGGGCAACGAGTCCCGGAGCGCTCGTTGCTCCCAACCTAGCGAACCGGCCAACAACAACACTCGCATTCCTTTATCGCGAACGGTTAAAAACCCATCCAACGAGTTGTTACGAACCGCAACCTCACCGGGCATCGGCACCGCTCGCACCGAAATCCTGTACTCACCTGGTTCGGTCGGGCGATACTTCAGCCTTACATTCATTTCCTCATAAGCCCCCCGTGGTCGAACGAGTTCGGACGTCACAATGTTTTCGGTCGCACCATCACTGAGCACCAGATCAACTTTAATGTCCTGATTGGCGTAACCCCGAGCAACCAACGTCGCTTGGGCGTTCAGGTCGCTGTTTTTATTAACCACCATTTGTTCAGCGAAACTCGTAATCGCCACATCCGCCAACTGGCCAGAATCCCCAGCAGTTCCAAACGGCACGGCAATCAATGGAGCTTCGATGTCATTTAACGAGTTGACTGCGTCGACCATTTCAATTTCGGGATCCAATACGTTTTGAACTCCATCGCTTAACAATAGCATTGCTAACAAACGTCGATCCCGCACCCCCAGGCTTGCTTCTAAAATCGAAGTGCCGATATCCGTTTCGCTGCCGGTCGGATCGGCGGGCAGCTGGACGACGCCGTCTTCAGTTTCCAACTGCGACAGCTCACTGTCAAACTGGTAAAACTTGACTTCAATCTGTTTTTCGGCCAATTGGTCAAACCGATCTTGATTGGTTGAAATCAACTTTTTGACGGTGTTCCACCGAGTCGAGTTATCGAGAATGTGCGGTAAATCCATCGAACGCGAACCATCGACAGCGACAATCAACACCGCCGATTGATTTTGTTCGGTCAACTCTACACACCCTGGTCGCAAAAGAGCCACAAATGCCAAACCAATCACCCCCAATCGCAATAACGAGAGCGTCATCCGTTGGCGGAACGCAATGTTTGCAAACGATGGCCCAATGAACATCATCAACACAGCGACCACTGCAATGATCAGCATCATTGTGCCACTGAAGATCGGTTGAAAGATTAAGCTATCCATCTAATGGAAAAAACACTGGGTTGGGGTTAATTATTTTTAAATGAACTTCAAATCAAATCGAAACTGAGACTCAAAGCGAACTAGATTCATCTCCAAAACGACGAATCCAAACGGAACTTTCTGGTCCTTTAGTAAAAACGGTTGGACATCAAATACTCTAGGCCCAAAATCAACATCATCATCACCACGATGAACGGATACAACTCTTGCCCGCGTCGCGTTGTTCCTTGCTGACGGGTGATTTGGCTCTTGTCGGTCGCCAATTGATAACGCTCTGGCCCTAGGATCTCGTCCAAGTCATCCGTACCGATACGACTCAAATTAGTCGCCGCTGCCGGCAAATTCGAACTGAACCCTCTCAAAACCACTTGGTCATCGAACACGCCGCGAAAACGATAATGTCCTGGAAAGTCATTGAAGCGAAATCTAATTTGATTATCAACGCAGTTCAAACTGGTTGGCGGTTTATCATCAATAGGCGAAAACACTTGATAGGCGTCAGGAAATTCTCGCAAATCGTTTTTCAGCGTCGACGTTTGACCCACTTGCACATTCAAAGCGTCAGCATCCGATTGAACCAAATAAGAAACCACGCCTTTAAGCAACAGATATAATGGAACTGGCTTCAGCCCCGTCCCGCCCAGCAATACGTTCCACGATTTGCGATTGGGGTTGTAACCATACTCGGTTACCGGCGTGGTCATCGTCAGCACACGGCCTTTGCCAAGTATTCGCTCGATCACTGCGGGCTCACGGTTGGTATACCGGAGCAGTGTTTGTGTTGGCGGCGAATCGTCCGACGCATGCTGATCAATTCCCCAGAACTTTGTGATCGGAAATCGATTCCATAAAATCGAAGTTTCAGATCCTTGAATTGATCTAAAGATTGGATGCGATGTTTCTTCAGGCGGACTCAACACAAGTTCTTCCGTATCATCGAACCATTGCTGTTCAAGCCGCCCGCCGATGACACGTTCAGCAGGTTCGGTCGTGAAAGCGACATCCGCAGAGCCGTTATCGTTTGCATTTGGTCCTAGAAACAACCCCAAGCCGCCACCATTTTCGACGTAGGCCTGCAACAACTCCCACCGGTCGCCTGCAATCGGTTTTGGATCTAAGATGAACACGGCATCGTATTTAGAGACGTTGTTCATCCGATCAAATTCAACCTGAGTAATTACGTCACACTCAAACCGATTTGTACCTGCGGCGACACTACGACTAGGCGCTAGCAAACTAACCATCACTTGCGGATCGACGTTACTCGGATGGACGACCAACGTGTTTCGCGCCGGGCTGACGCGAAATGTAAAGTAACGATTATCATCAACCGCCAAACCGTCTTGGCCTTCGATGCCGACCGAACCATGGTAGGTCCCTACCGACAGCGGCTGGCTAAACGAAAACTGAACACCGGCGTTTCCATTTTCCCGAACGTCGACGACCTTCGACTGCGGCAAGAAAAATTCGGTTGGATACAACGTTTTGCGGTCTCGAACCACAGGTCGCGACGGGTCAACTTTTTCGACCTTCATTTTAACCGTACGCTGCCCTGCCCCACCGGATCGCCGAACCTCTGATCGCAGGTTCAACCTGCCACCAGTGGAGATTTCGCTGGTCGAAAGTTGGAGCGGCGCCAGCGAAAAATTACTAGGCGAATCTACTCCAACGTCAATCACGAACAAACTGTACTCTGGGTAGCGTTTCAGTTGTCGAAGCAGTTTTTGAGTATTTTCACCGGTCCAGCTTTCGGTCGTCAGGTCCGTCACGATATAGATTTCTTTACGATCCATACTGGAGGTCTCTAGTAAATCCAGTCCCTGGCTAATCTTTGAAGGAATCTTCACGCCTGAAAAATTCGTTTTCAGTTTGGTGATTCGTCGATCAGCTGCGCCTACATCAACACTAAAAAACACACCGTCACTATTCGTCGGCGCCACACAAACTTGACTGTCACTTGGAAATTGCGTCACCAACCATTGGCCGATTGCTTGGGCTTTCTGCAAGCGATTTTCGTTTTCGAATTCGAGCTGCATTCGTGGCGACGTGTCCATCACGATCAACGCTGCCACGGGTGCTTGTGGATCGCCAATCAAATTCGTGTTTTCAGCGTTCAAAATTCGATTGACCGAAACCGCTGCAAACACGAAGTGCCCCAGCAACACAGTGCCAAGGATGCCAATCAGCAGCCAGTTTTTCCGTTTCTTAAAAAAAGCAGCCGCAGCAACCAAACCAATAATCAGCCCGCTGATTCCAACACCACCCAAAGCCAGCCAATTTCCTATTTCACTCGAAGCCACCGAGGGTCCGGCCAGCGCAAGTGCGAGCAATGCAATCAGGAGACACCGAACCAATAGCAACGCAATGTGCTTCAGCTTCATTCGGGATCTGGTGGATTGTTGTTTTTGTTTTAGAAAACGCAGTGCTGGAAAATCGACCGACACAGGTTTTGGCTGAAACATAAAGTGTAAAATGATCGGCACACATAGCAGCAAACCACCGACGCCTAAGATCCCAAAATTCGCCCAAGTCATGGCTAACCCCGCGCTCGGCGACTGTGCAGGTATTCAATCAACGCTTTGTCGAATTGCATGCTGGTATCAATCGGCACATAGTCAATCCCGACACGGCTACAATTTTTGGCAAGGTCATCACGAAAAGCGGCGATTTGTTCCAAGTACCCTTTGCGATGACCCTCGGCATCGATCTTTAGTTCTTCGTCGGTTTCCGGGTCGCGCATTTTGAACACGCCCTTAAAAGGAAAATTTACCTCCGCTTCATCCAGCACATGGAACAAAATCACGTCGTGCCCAGCGTGGCGCAGGCGATACAATGCATCGAGGGTTTCATTTTCGTCGACCAAGAAATCGGAAAAGATCATCACCAGCGATTTGTTTTTCAACATCGACGTCATCTGTCCGATGCTGTGTTTAAAATCCGTCTTGCCATCGGGTTCCAAATTCGACAACAGCGACAATAGATTTCCCAGCTGGGTGCGTTTCGATTTTGGCGGCAGGCTTTGCCGAATTCGATCGTTAAAAGTGATCAGGCCAACGGGATCTTGTTGCGAAATCATCAGATAGGCAAGCGAAGCGGCCAAGCAAATCGAGTAGTCAAACTTTGTCAGTTCTTGTTCGTACGTGTAACCCATACTGTGGCTCAGATCCAACGCCAAGAATCCGGTAATGTTAGTTTCGGATTCAAACTTTTTTACGTAGTACTTGTCCGTTTTGGCGTACACCTGCCAGTCGATATCCTTTAAATCGTCGCCCTGGCTATACTTCCGGTGTTCGCTAAATTCAACGCTAAAGCCGTGAAACGGACTTGCATGCAAGCCATGCAAAAAGCCTTTGACGACAAATTGAGCGCGCAAGTCGAGCCGTTTGATTTGATTAATGACCGACGGTTTGAGGTACTTTTCGACCGCCATTACTTCTCAAATTTCGGAATAGACGGTTGGGGGATCTCTTTAAGCAACCGATCGATTATCGCTTCGACGGTCATCCCTTCGGCTTGCGCTTGAAAATTGGTGCTAATTCGATGCCGCAAAACAGGTACGGCAACTTTTTGAATGTCTTCGATTGAAACGGAAAAGCGTCCCGCCATCGCCGCGATCGCTTTACCACCGGCAATCAAAAACTGTCCGGCTCGAGGCCCCGCGCCCCAATCGACCAACTCTTGAATAAATTTCGGTGTATCAGGTTCATTGGGTCGTGTCGCGCGCACGATTTTCGCGACGTATTTAATGATGTACTCGCTAACGGCCACCGAGTGTACGAGCTTCTGCAGATTAATGATTGCCTTGGCTGACAACACCTTTCGCACTTCCGGCTTCTCGTTGCTGCTGGCTGCAGCGAGAATTTTTTCTTCCTCGTCAGCCGTAGGGTAGCCGACCTTGATATTAAACATGAACCGGTCAAGCTGAGCTTCAGGCAACGGGTAGGTACCTTCTTGCTCGATCGGGTTTTGCGTCGCGATTGTAAAGAATGGGGGCGCAAGGTCGTAGGTCGTGGTGCCGATCGTGATCTCACGTTCTTGCATCGCCTGCAACAACGCAGCTTGTGTTTTGGGGGGTGTCCGGTTGATTTCGTCCGCCAGCAGGATGTTCGTGAAGATCGGGCCTTCGACAAAACGGAAGTGTCGCTTGCCCTGGTCGTCCTCCTCTAATACGTTTGTGCCGGTGATGTCGGACGGCATCAAGTCGGGCGTGAATTGGATTCGCTTGAAGTTTACGTCCAAAATTTTTGCAATTGTGCTGACCATCAGCGTTTTGGCCAATCCTGGAACACCTTCCAGCAAACAATGGCCGCGCGTGAAAATTGCAGCGAACACCTGTTCGACAACTTCGTGTTGTCCGACAATCACTTTTCCTAGTTCCTGCTCCATCACCTTTCGGTGTTGACTAAATTCTTGCAGAACATCACCAAGACTACGTTGCTTACCCGACACTGTTGCTCCCTAAAGATGGCGAAGACGTTCTTGATCCGTACATCAGAAGACGTCTAATGAATTTAAATTGTAGATATTTGCCCGCCGCACGGCAACGCGTCCGTCTGAACGCCCCATACCACAAGAATGATGTTCCGACAAAACATGAATCTCTGTTTTACCTAAGGCATGATTGCGCTAGAATAGAAGCGCCGATAAAGCAGTTGCCAATCCAGCAACTCAATTCGACTTTGCCGACCGATTTAAATCCCTTGAGCCGTAATATGAATCGCTTCAGCCGCCTTGCAACCAACCGGACGGTCGTACGATTTTCTATCATGATCATGGTACTCGTTACGGCCAGTTGGATTGGACAGAGTACTGGATTGGCTCAAACCGCACCGAAAGATACTTTAACGGCAGAAAAGGTCCGCAAAGCCATTAAGCGTGGCGTGGACAACTTAAAAAAATGCCAGAGTGCCGACGGATCATGGGCGGGAGTTACTGGCCACGAAGGTGGATCAACTGCATTGATTACACTGGCTTTGTTGAACGCTGGCGAAAAACCAGACTCGCCGCAAATCAAAAAGTCGCTCAAAATCATTTTAGCCATCCCTCGGTCAAAGACATACGAAGTTTCGTTGCGAGTGATGGTGTTGTCCGCCGCTGATCCAACTGCCACACGGTTTCGTTCAACCATCCAAGGTGACATCGAATGGCTGTTGAAGGGCCAGACTCCCAAAGGGGGCTGGAACTACGGTAGCGCCGGAGGTCCAGACGCATCTAACAGCCAATTCGCACTATTGGCGTTAAGCGAAGCGAGCAAATACAACTTGCTGATTCCAAAGAGTCACTGGGAACGGGCGAAAGCATACTGGTTTGATTTGTACTCGGAAAGGAACGGTGGATTCGGCTACCAAGCAGCCGGTAACCCGACCGGCAGTATGACTTGTGCCGGCATCGCGTCTTTGATCATTATCCGTGAAAATTTGTTCGACATTCAAAACCTAGCCAACGGCGCGGCGATATGCTGTGGCGGAGACGACGATGACATCCAGCCGAAAATCGACAACGCCTTTAAGTGGCTGGCTGAGCGATTCACCGTTAAAGCAAACCCAACAGGTAAGAGATCCCAGTCGCGTCAACGTTTTTATTATTTGTATGCACTTGAGCGAGCAGGCCGGTTTTCTGGCCGGCGGTTTTTGGGACCCCACGATTGGTACCGCGTTGGTGCGGCTGACCTCACGAGAACTCAACGAGCCAGCGGAGCGTGGGCGGCTGGAAATAAAGGCCGAGCAAGTTTTGGTGAGAACAAAGAAACGATTACGACAGCATTTTCGCTACTGTTTTTGTCGAAAGGCCGCCGCCCGGTCGTGCTGGGGAAATACGATCATGGCGTTGCCGATTGGGACCAACACCCGCAGGGAGTCCACTACTTAACTCGTAGCATCGAAAAAGACTGGAACGCCATCGCAAAGGGAAAAGGCACGAAGCTGAACTGGCAAACCGTACGAGCTAAAGACGCGACAACGGACGACCTTTTCGAGTCGCCGGTGCTGTTTATGTCGGGGCGAGAAGCGATTGGCTTGGACGCCCAGCAAAAACAAACGCTTAAAGAGTACATCGAAAACGGCGGTTTTCTGTTTGCCGAAGCATGTCAAGGAGACGGATGCGGCGACAACGTTCCGTTTGATGCCGAGTTTCGAAAATTGATGGTTGAACTATTTCCTGACAGCAATTTGGAACCGCTGGCAGCCGACCACTCAATCTGGACTGCACAATATCGAATTGGACCAAGCGCCACTTGGCCACTACTAGGATTACAGGCCTGTTGCCGAACGAGTGTTGTTTACTGTCCAGCGAACCTGAGTTGTTACTGGGCTCTCAATCGACCCGGCGTCCAACAGATGAACAACGCGAACCCACGTTTACTACAAAAGATTGAATACTGTAAACAAGCTGGCACCAACGTTGTTGCCTATGCTACCGGTCGCCAACCAAAAGAAAAGCTCGCCACCCAAGTTATGGACAGACGAACTACCAGTGTGCTAAGTGATCGGGCTTTGGTACTGCCAAAACTGTCTCACAACGGTGGTGCTGACGACGCCCCCAACGCTTGGGGAAAAATCTTAAAGGAGCTCAGTAATAGTGAGGGCTTGGAAGTCAAAACTGAAAAGAAAATGATTCCAGCTGACCAAGAATCGCTCGCCGATCATCCGTTTATTTTCATGCACGGCAGAAACAAATTCTCGTTCTCCGCGGAAGAACGCACTGCCATCGGTAAGTACTTGGAGTTAGGTGGTTTTATTTTTGCTGATTCCATCTGCGCATCGAAGGAATTCACAGAATCGTTTCGTTCCGAAATGGCTCAGATTTTGGGAAGAGACTACCTTAGCCCTATCCCGGACGGACATGAGATCTGGACGAGCGAAAAATACGGAGGACCGATCAGAAATCTAGGACTCCGCATTAAAAAGCCGGACGGCGGTTTCAACCCGAAGCCACTGTCATTAGCAGCGCCTCGAATGGACGGGATCACGTTCGATGGTAGGTTGGTGGTTTTGTTCAGCCCATACGATTTGAGTTGCGCCTTAGAAAATAAATCCGTTTCCGACTGCTCCGGCTACACTCGCAAGGACGCGATGGCGATCGCACGCAAAGTTGTGCTTTACTCGTTGTTGAGCGATGCCAAACCGAAGCAATAACTAAGTCTGATCGTTGATTTCGAACCTTCAACAGCAGCCATCTCTAATTCGCTAGCAATGCTGATTGAAAGTAAATCGTTTGCTTTCAGTGGCTTCGACACTCCGCTAGCACGCCTGGCACATCTACTACGAGCACCAAACTAATTCTTAATTGAGTTTCTTCGGTCACCCGACGATAACAAATTTGTCGGTTGTAATTGTTATGCCGAACACGGGGATCTTACACGTCTAGTCATTGAAGTCGAAAATGAGTCGATTTATCAAAATCCGACTGATCATCCTGACTGTCGTTGCGTCAATCGTGGTGTTCACTGGAACACGCAATTGTGATGCGCAACCTGAGGGAGCAGATCTAAAGTACGAACTAGCGGCAGGTTACTATGAACGTGCGCAGTGGGACGAAGCAAACCGGGCATTAGGCGATTTTTTAACCAACCACCCAGACGCTCAGCAGGCCCCTCAGGCCAATTTCTTTTTAGCTGAAGGGTTGATGCAGCAGCGAAACTTCAAAGCAGCTTACCTTCACTATCAGAGCTTTTTGAAGCGATTCGGAGAGCATTCGTTAGCAGATCGGGCGATGTTTCGGATGGGCGAGTCCGCGTATCGTGGAAATAATACATCGACTGCCATCAGTATGCTGGAAGAGTTCACGCGGAAATATCCCGAACACGACTTAAATCCGTATGCCTTCAGCTATCTCGGCCAGTTGCGGTTAATCAAATCCGAACCACAACTTGCCCAATTTGCATTCCAACATTCATTGCAAAATTTCCCCAACGGGCCGCTGGCAGACGAATGTCGTCTTGGCTTGGGCATCAGTTATTTGAAGCAAGGGTACGTCAAAGATGCCAAAAGATTATTCGAATATTGCGTAAACCAAATCCAAATCCAGCCTAGTCTTAAAGACAAAGCAAAGGTTCAACTAGGGCTTTTGGCACTTCAACAGACACCTACCGATCACATAGAGGCCGAAAAGTGGTTCTCAACCGTTGTAGAAAACGCCGACAACGACACGATTCGCGCTACCGCGATCCTTTATTGGGCTCGTTCCGTTAACGAATCAGATCCTAATAAGGCCTTCAACTTACTTGAACCGGCCATTGGTTGGGAACTTCCGACCAGCATCAAACGCGACTTGCTGACTGAATCCGCTATCGCTGCTTCAAGAACCGATCGCACTGAAATCGCACTTGGTTGTCTACAACAAGTCCGAGCAACCGAACCACTAACAAAACAAGTTCTAGACGCAGTCAGATTTGAAATTCGTCTGCTTAAGGAACAAGAAAACATTCAAGAAGCAATCGACCTAGCGGACAAGTTCAACTTGGAAGTTGAAAAACAAACGCTGATTGCAACGACTCAAGACGAGATTGGCCGCAAACAGTATTACGACGGAGAATACAGCGAATCACTCGAAACGTTTGGAACGCTGTTACAACTAGAGAAAGTTGACTCAAAGCAACAAACGACATGGCGTTTGTTTAAGGCACTTAATTTAATTGGCCTGAAACAGTTTCAAGAAGCCGAAACAAGCCTAGAAAAAATCGCAGACAGCTTTACCGAAGACAAATCAAAATCACTAGTTAAGTTTCTCACTGGTTCGGTCAAATTCAGACTAGAAAAATACGAAGCCGCGATCCCTTACTTCAAAGAGTATCTTAAACAAGACATAGAACCCAGCGACCGAAATAATACGATGCAAGAATTGGCGATCTGCTTCGTCAAAACCGATAATTTGCTGGACGCCGACCCGCTGCTAGACACGCTGGTAAACCGAGTTGGAACATCGGTTCGAGAAATCGACGCGGAAGTAGAAAGCGTCATTGAATTGGTGGCCGAAGCAGCTCAACAAGGCCAAGACGAAGCGATTTCTGCAAAGTGGTACGCCTACCTAAATAATCACAGCCAAGACCGCGAACGAAAGATGCGAGCCAACCGCTGGTTATTGAGCCGAAGTTTAGAAACTCCAGTAGAACAACAAACGTTGTCCAGTTTCGCGAGGTTATTCGTAGAACATCCGAAAGACGTCCGCCTAGTCGCCGCGGCAATCGAAAACGCGCAACGCATCGAAAAAGAAGGAAACATACCAGCGGCGATCCAATGGTACCAATTGGCCCTCACAAATTCGCCAGTAACCGGCGACCATCCAATTAGTGGCGTTCAAATTAAGATCGCAAAACTGGCAAGCAAACAAGGTGACGCGAAAAATTTAATGACAGCTAAAGTAGCTTTACAAGCCTGGCTGGCCAGTGCGTCGGGTGACACAACCTTGATTCCAGAAGTCCTGTTTCAACTTGCTTGGGTTCATCACGACTTGGGCGAATCAGCACAAGCGCTATCCAACTTTGACCAACTCACTAGGAACCACCCAAATAGCAAGTACTGGCCGGACGCAGCGTATCGAGTTGCAAAGCACAAAGTGGTTACAAACGACTACGCAAACGCGAAACCGTTACTAGACAAAATCTTGGCCACTTCGAATTTGCCCGACGAAATTCGCGCTCGTTCATATTTTCTAGCAGGAAAAACTGCTTTTGCCCAACAAGACTGGGCCAAAGTTGAATCTGCGATGAAGTCATTTAAAGCGAAAACTACCGCCGGCGACAATATAAAGTTGACCGCCGACTATTTCATTGCTGAAGCGTTATTTCAGCAGCAGAAGGATGCTGAAGCCACGATCGCATTCGACGAGTTACATCTCAACGTCGCTTCGTTTCCGAGTGAATATCAACCTTGGGTGTGGCTTCGAAAAGCCAGCCTGAAACTCGGGGCAGGAGATGCGATTGAGGCAGCGAAACTAGCGACAGAGGCTAAACAACGTTTCAGCGACTTTAATTCTACCTATGAATTTGATTATTTGCTCGCGCGAGGCCTAGAGGCCGAAGGTCGGCTAACCGACGCTCGACGTGAGTTTGAAAAGGTCGTCGCCTCTGCCACTGGAAGTGGCACCGAAACAGCGGCAAACGCCCAATGGCGGATTGGTGAAACCCATTTTCACCAAGAAAACTATGAATCGGCAATTGCCGAATACTACAAAGTTGATTCGTTGTATACCTATCCGAAATGGAGAGCAGCCGCGTTAGTTCAGGCTGGAAAATGTCAAGAACATTTGAGCAACTCGAAAAACGCCATCATTCTGTACCAACAGCTACTCGATCGGTATCCCGGTAGCGAGTTTGCATCTGAAGCCCGACAACGAATGACTAAGATAAATTTAACAGTTGCAAAAACAGAAAACTACACCGAACACGTTAAGTATTGATTTTGGAAAATGCACTCATGAGCCTCAAATACAGTTGGATCTTTCGATTAAAAGTCCTATCGCTATTGGCCATTTTGGCGCTGACGTGGTGGACTTCGACCACTTTGGCACAAACAGAATCCGGCTTTGACAACAACGGCTTCAATGTCGAACCAATCGCCCAAACAGAGCTTGAGATATCCACTCCTGCTACAACCAACGACTTGGCGCCGACCAACGCCAGTCCACGTCTGACTGATATCCTTCATAGCGGCGGCCCACTCATGATTCCGATCGGGCTCTGCTCATTCTTATTGGTCGTGTTTACGTTTGAGCGATTTATAAGTTTGCGAAGGCAGAGAATTATTCCAGGCACCTTTACTCGAAAATTTTTGACGCAGTTGACCGAAGGCGAATTAACTCAAAAAACTGCGACGGCAATCTGCGATCAAGACGACAGCCCGATGGCACGGGTGTTTAAAGCAGGGATACAAAAGTGGGGAAAACCAGCCGTCGAAGTTGAACAAGCGGTACTGGACGAAGGTGAACGAACTTCCAACCGGTTACGAAAATACCTTCGATTAATCAACGGCGTCGCGACTCTGTGCCCACTTTTCGGTTTATTAGGAACCGTGCTAGGAATGATACACGCATTTGATTCAATCGCATCCGCCAGCGCAACAGCAGTCGATCCAAAGACTCTAATCGCTACCGGCATTAGCCAAGCGTTGTTGACGACCGCAGCTGGCCTATCGGTTGCGATTCCAGCGCTGATCGCTTATCTGTTTTTCACCAGCCGAGTCGACAAACATATCATGGACATCGACGCCCTCGGTATGAAAGTCGTCAACCTTGTTTCTGCGGAAACAATATCGCAAACGAAAACAAAAACAACACGCACTGCACGAAAAAAAGCAGCTTAAAGGCGAACCTATCATGCCCTTGAAAATCGAACGCGAAGACCAGAACGCGATCAACCTGACACCGATGATTGACATCGTATTCTTGTTGATCATCTTTTTCATGGTTAGCACGAAATTTAGCGAACTAAACGAAATCGAGCGCGATCTGTCGATCAATGTGCCAACAGTATCCGACGCGGCTGCATTAACTTCCGCTCCGAACAAACGTTTGATTGAAGTGGCCAGTGACGGATCAATCAAGTTAGACCAGCGCGAAGTCACGTTGAACGACTTGACGACGAAATTGTCGGCGGCTCAACAACAGTATCCCAAATTAGGCGTAATAATCCGGGGCGACGGTCACAGCGCTTACCAGCACATTGCAGCAGTGCTGGCGACATGCCGTAAGGCTCAGATTACCGATCTAAACCTAAAAGTCCAGCAAGCCAGCCTTGGCACAAACTTTAAGTAACTCAACGATCTTAATTAGACAAAAACTATCCGCTGGAAAATCAAGACGCATTAGGGAAAACCCCTGTAAAGTGACTTGACTCCATTGGCACCGAAAATCAGATACAGGAAGAGAAATGTTAGATATCGATCGTTGGTTTCAGTCCTTATTTGATCTCTTCAATTCAACCAACTTTCAACTCGTTTTGTTGGTTGGTTCCGGGATTTTGGCGTTCAGCCTACTACTACTTGCAATGACCCATTGGGGTCAGTCACGCCCAGTCTGGAAATGCGTCGTGTTGTCATTCGCAGCGCATATCCTTTTTATGGGATACGCATACGGAACACGACTTCTTAACCCTGTTCCGACGGTCGCTGACCATGCCGACACCGAAACTGATAAGACACTAAAAATAAGCTATTTGGACGACGTGAACTTTGGGGAGCCTGCAACGTCGGATGTGGTGACGAGAGACAGCCTTGAAGTCATCTCTAGTCCAACACTAAATAAAACTGACATCACCGCCCCAGACCTAGCATTACCGGAATTGTCGCCGCTAGTTCGCCCCGAAGTCGATTCAGAGATGGTAATCGTAACCAAGTACCCAGAACCAGTTACTACGACCAACGACTACCAACCCAAAAATCAATTTCGTATGACCAAATCAATCCCCAAGCCCGCACCAAAACCAAAATTTGAATTCGACGATACTCCAGTCGATAACGGATTTGAGCACCAACTTGCGATGATGCCCAAAGGAAAAATTGTTGACCCGACCACGGTTGATTTACAACGCAAGCAGTCTGCCGCAGCGGTGCCGAACGATCTGGATATTGATTTTGGCGGTGAATTAGCCAAGCCAGAACTCGATCATTCTCCAACAATGGTAGCTGACTCGCAGCCCGTCGCGATACCCAAACATTCAATCATTCCGCACCTTCCAGAAAAGCTACCTCAGCCTGAGTCGGCTCCCGATTTAAGCCAAGTGGCTGTAATGAAGCCGCTTCCTCGGGCTGATAATCGCCTGCGAAGAATCCCTAGAACCCAGCGTTTAAGTGACGGCCAGCCTTTACCGCGACTTTACTCGCTACGTTCACGAGAGTCTCGCTTGTCGGTTGCTCAAGAAAACGGCGGTACCATCAAAACCGAGCGAGCCGTCGACAAGGCCCTGCAATGGTTGGCTGCAAACCAAGAATCAACTGGCCGCTGGAATCCAAAACAACATCAAGCCGGCCGCGAAGATCGAGTCTTTGGACACAACCGCGATGGCGCGGGGGCCAACGCAGATGCTGGAATCACCGGATTGGCAACGCTTGCCTTTCTGGGTGCCGGCAATACACACTTAGAAGGCCCCCATGCCGAAACGGTTGGCATGGGACTAAACTTCTTGAAAGCCCATCAGAAAGCCAACGGCGATTTATCAGGCAATGCGAAACTGTTTGCTAGAATGTACTGCCATAGTATGGCTCTATTGGCATTGAGCGAAGCCCTTGCAATCACGGGTGACAATCGACTTTTGGAAGCCGTTCAAAAAGGCGTTGACTTTTCCGTCGCGGCCCAAAACTCGTCCGATGGTGGGTGGCGTTATCAACCTGGCGACAGCGGTGACATGAGCCAATTCGGCTGGCAAGTGTTGGCGTTACACAGTGCTCGACTTGGCGGCGCAAAAGTGCCTGAAAAAACATTTCGTCAAATGAATGATTTCCTTCGATCGTGTTCGACCGGCGTAGGCTATGGTCTGGCTTCTTACCGACCAAACCAACGCCCGACTGCTTCCATGACCGCTGAGGCATTACTTTGTCGATACTTCTTGCATCAACATGTTTCCGATGCGGCTTTGGACGAAGCAAAGCGAATGATCACTCAAGAGTTGCCTAACCAACGTCACGTTAACATGTACTACTGGTACTACGGAACGTTAGCTATGTTTCACGCGGGTGGTGAAGACTGGGAAATATGGAACGAAGCAATGAAGCAAACGCTGCTACCGATGCAAAGATCAAGCGGTAGTGAGGCCGGCAGTTGGGACCCAAACGGTATGTGGGGCGGTTACGGCGGACGAGTTTACTCAACAGCAACGGCTGCACTGAACCTAGAGGTTTACTACCGTTACTTGCCGGTATATTCAGAGATGGCTAGAATTCCAGCAGTACGGTTTCGCTAAACTCGTTCGGCGATTCGTAGTTTTGCAGATCGGCTACGTGGGTTCATCTCTAACTCTTCTTCGCTGGCTGTAATGGGCTTGGACGTCAACACTTTTAAACGATCGTCCTGTGCGAACGCATGTTTAACCATTCGGTCTTCCAACGAGTGAAAACTGATTACCACAAAACGACCGCCCGGCGCTAAACAATCAGGGTAACGCCGCAACGCATTGCCCAGCCATTTAAGTTCCTCGTTAACCGCGATACGCAGAGCTTGAAAAGTTCGCGTCGCCGGATCGATTCGTTGTTTGTATGTTTTCGGATAGCAAGAGCGAACGATCCGAGCGAGATGGTCGGCGGTCACGACCTTGGTTGAGTGCCGATACTTAACAATCTTTCTAGCAATTCGACGACTCAGTTTTTCCTCACCAAATTCGTACAACAGATCCGCCAACGGTTTTTCGCGCAGACGATTCAACAGCTTGAAAGCCGGTTCACCATGCATCATATTAAAACGAAGATCCAACGGGCCGTCGCTGTTGAAACTAAAACCACGGTCGCGAGCCGAGAGCTGATCACTCGACAATCCGAGGTCGAGCAACGCCGAGTCAATACTTTCAATTTCTAGCTCTTTTAAGATCTCTGGCAGATCGGCGTAGTTGGACGCAATCAAAGTTGCATTGTTGTCGGTGATTCGCGTTTGGGTATCCTCCACCGCCAAGGGGTCTCGGTCGAGACCGATTAGCTGGCCAGTAGCACCGATTCGATTTAAGATTTCACGAGAATGGCCTCCGCCACCGAGCGTTCCATCAACGCAGATATCGCCTTGCTCTAGGTTCATGCCTTCGAAAACTTCAGTAGGCAAAACTGGTATGTGAATCGTCACGAGTTAATTGGATCCAAATCGAAAGCCGCCGTTAACTGGCAACACTTGTCCTGAAATAAAACTGGCCTCAGCTTGGCACAAAAACACTGCTGCCGCTGCAACATCCTCTGGCAACCCCCAACGATTCATCAACGATTCTTGTTTGGCTCGCCGCTGCCACGACTCCGAAGCACTTTGCCCCCAAGCCGTTTGAATCCAACCAGGAGCAACACAGTTTACTCGAACTTGCGGGGCAAGCGACTGTGCAAGGCTCTTCGTCATCGCCATCACAGCACCTTTGGTCGTGGCAAACAACTCGCCGCTATCCCCTTCCATCCCCCAATCGGCTTGATCCCAACCGATATTTACAATCGATCCGGTAGCCGCAAGCGAGCTATTTCCAGCAACTTCTGATTGCTTCTGTCGGTCATCGATCATTCGCCGCCCGGCGTACCGAGACAACATCAACGAGGCCGTTACGTCGGTTTTCCACAGGTAGTCTAACTTTTCTTCCATTGACCGGTCAGCCCAATCGTTGGTTAAGACATCTCCACCAGCGTTGTTCACCCAGCAGTCAACCGGTCCCAGCTTTGCCCAAGCATCATTCACGAAATGCTGCCAGTCAATCGGCTGAGAAAAATCTCCGTAAATTTTTTCGACCCACGTTTCAGAATCGTTCTGCCGAACGGCCAGTAATTCCTGTTGAACCGCATCAAGTCGCTGGGACGGTTTGCGTCCATGTAACACTACACGGTAACCCGCCGATGCAAACGCCAACGCGATCGCTCGACCAATCCCACTTGAGGATCCCGTCACAACAGCCACTGGCGGACAATGACTACCATCCTTTGCACTCATCGCTCGATCGTTTCACTGGCAGTGGAATTTTCCTTAGGAATGTCAACGTTTTCGTCGGCAGAACTCTGGGCTTGAATGACCGTGCAAGGAATCGGATCACCTTTGATTGGCAATCGATAGCACGCCGCTTTACGTTCGCTACGAACCAAAACCAAATCTCCATAAACTGCGATCGTATTCCAGCAAAACCCTTCGATTGTGTCAATTTGATTTAGCTTATCAAACCGGTCAGAATCCAAGTTCGCAAGTGCCAAGACTCCGTCTTCGCCATGAATCAATAGCTTATCACCAACGGCCAGTAATTGCCCATGCCCGTACCGAGTTCGCTCTCGCCAACTTCTTTTTAAGGGCTTTTCCCCCAGCAATTCAACACAACTCAAAAAGCCGTCCGATAGCGACCAAGCAAAATCTCCAGAGATGACAGGATTGGTCAACTTTGTATTCAGCAGGCGTCTATTCTTACCCAAGCTGATCACGTTCCAGACTCCAGATTCATTTTGTTTAACGGAAATTATTTCACCGCCCAAGCGATAGCCTTTCGTTAACAGCAATCGGTTACCGCCGATGTCGTTCACTTGAGAGCAATTTGCATCGCCATTGCTTTTACCCGGTCGCTCAAACGCCCAAAGTTCTTTGCCTGTATCGGGATCATGCCCCACTGCATGACTTTCGGCCATAAAAACCAATTGCTGTTTGCCGTCGATCGTTGCCAAACTAGGCGAGCCGTAGGAAATCTGACGCGTTCCACCTCGCCACACCTCTTGCCCAGACGTCAAATCAAACGCAATCAATGTGCATGTCGGATCCATGTCGCCGTCTTTGACCTTCAGGGGACCGCCAGCACCGACGATCACGGTGTTGTTATAGATCAAAGGTGAACAACTGCGGCCCCACACCAACGCCGAATTTTCAGTCGCGTAGTTAATCCCCAAACTGTTCGTTTTAGAACTCAAATCAATCCCTACCAACTCCGGAACATTAGCACTCCAGATAAGCGATCCGTCGCTTCCATCCAAACAGTCGAGGACTCCCGTACCGCCAGTTGTGTAGACACGCCCCTGATGAATCGTCGGCGTCGCACGTGGTCCAACCTTGCCCATTGCCATGGCATCTTCATGTCGCCGAACCACCTTATGAATCCAGACGAGATCGCCGGTTAGGACGTTGTAGCAGGTCACACATTCATCGGCGCCGCGTTGTTCTTGAGTCACGGCGTAGCCATTGACGACTGCGAATCCTGACCAAGCATCACCAATATCGTTTCGCCAAAGTAACTCGGGAGGATTAGCCTCCCAGTTGGCACTTAACTCTACGCCATTATTGATTTTTAGATTCCGATTTGGCCCAAGAAACTGTTGGAAATCGAATTCCGTTTCAGTTACCAGATCAACGCCTGACGGACCTTCTGGAGCGACACTCAAATAATTTTCAGTTTTCCAACTCCAAAACCTTGGCCGGAACGTCACTTTCGCGTCCCCACTGAAGTCAAGATAAAACAGAGTCAGAAACGTCGCTGGAACTGCAAAGATCAGCAACGATATGAGCACCGAGCGCAGACGGAACGCGGCCCAGCCGATCCACAAAAACCAAGTGAAAAAAAACAACACCCCACCAACAATCGCGGGCATCGCCGTATCCCAGTTAAACCATTCGTTCAACTGGACAATATTGGCGTAAATAAAACAAGGTACCGCAATCGCCAGCAGCGTCCAAACGATCATTTTGATCGGCAGTCCGATTGCGCGATTGCGTCGTTCATCTGACGCGGCTTGTTTCATGATCTTTTAAAATTCAACGTTCAGTTCGAACCTATAAAAATCACTGCTCACGGCCCGCAGAATGCTCTTTAAGTTTCCCAGAACAAACTCTAGTCAGTTCGCCACTCTGAGTTTGACCACGATTCATGATCGAACGATTAACGGACACGCTGTAACCAGCGACAGCACCACTGGTCGTATTAGCAATGTAACAAATCGAATTTGCAGGTTGTTGATTTCCGTTCGAACCACCCGAAAAGAAAAAAGATCCCGTCGTCATCACCAATTCTGGTTTACCTCTACTACCATCCAAATCGTTTGCCACGTTCGTCGCAAAAATTCCTGCGACATTGCCTGTCTTGGGGCTCATCACCCAGCATTGCAATTGACCAGTTTCGTGGTCCAACAACCAGAGCCCTTCGACTTCCTGGGTAATCAGACCTGTCGCCATCGATAGAGAATCGTTACTACTGGACGTCGCGGCATGAAGCTCGATTGCCGATGCAGCCCTGTCTTGCGGAGCGGAAAATTGCGTACCAACGAATGCGCCGAAGCCGGCAACCAATCCAACCGCGACTAACCCGCCAATCCCTAAGCAGAATTTGGTCACCATGCTAAAAGTGATTGAGTTATCGTGTTCACAAGAAGATGACATCGTGACGCTCCCAAGTTAGGACTATTGTTGAGGTAGTAGTGTGGTTCTTTCATAAGATTCTAGCCGTTCCGTCAGCAAAGACAATCCACACCTACCTAAACGCTAACTTGGCTGACCAAGTTTAACTCCCACGCGAAGCGGATAGACATCATATTGGGACAAATCCTGCTCCAACTGAGTATCCGCTTGGGAATAGCCATTGATTGTGAATGGCGTCACACTGTTAATTCGTCGATTGATTGCAAAACTAATCTTTGCACGTTCGCCAAAGCTATACGCCTGCAAAACCTCGCCGACAAAATTCAATGGCCGATCCGTATCGAAAACGGCAATTTGCTTGTGAACATCAATCGCTCGCAATGCTGATTGAACGTCTTGTTGCTGGCTCGGATAGGCAAAGGGATTAATTGGACAGTCTGCGATCTCCAACTCTGGCAAGACCGATTCAAACCGAGCTGTCTGCAAAAACCAGCCACCATCGGAACTGAGCGTACGCGCTAGTAAAACCGAATTGTTGTAGTAGCACTTTATCTGATTCGGCGACGCAATCACCCAATGCGTTCGCAACGACCGATTCCCTTGGTCGTCAAACTCTGTCCCATAGCTACGCCCGAGCATCCCGGCACCAGTATCAAATTGACGGTAGATTATAGCCGAACGTTGGCCACTCAAAATCCCGCCCCACGCCGTGCTCCACTGGACAGCAGCCGCAACCAATTCAGGCTCAATCTTGTTCGACCGCGCCACCACAACATTTTCGTTGTGATCCGACGGGTTATGTGTATCAACGACAAGTTGTTGAAGTTTCATGACATTCGCCAACTACTTTTGTGACTTGAAATCTAAAAATTGACGTCGCTCGGCTTCCAGATCAACCCAGCCTTGGATAAGTTTATCTCCAACGATAGACAGTCGCTCAATTTCAGCCTGTCGGGCTTGGCTCCATTGGTGTTTTTCTTTTTCAAAATCCACAAATAGTTTTTTTAACCGACGATCGTTATCAACTGCAGCTTCACATTGCTTCAGAACTTGCTCGACGTTACTAACTTGTATGTCCAAAAAGTGTTTGATGCTATCTACGATGCGCTCCAAACGTCGACCTGAACGAATATCAGACAACATTTGATCGAGTGCTTCGACCTTCACTTGCGACAGACCATCAGCAAGTTCAATCGCCGCGCTTTCGGAATTCTCGGGAATGGTTTTTGACATGACTCTCACTTACTAGATTTAACGCACTCGAGCCAACAAGTTAGCGATACGTCCGCTGAGGCTATTTGATTTCTTTTCGGCTTTTGCTGCCTGTTCTTCAGCGTGAATTTCTTTCAGGTGTTCTCGCATCGCTTGAATTCGCGAATCGCCTTTATCAACATTTCGAGGAGTCTGCTGCAAACGCATTTCCAAGTCATCGCGAATGTTTTCAAGTTTAGCAAGTCGCCGTGCCATTTCAGCCCGCTCTCGTGAAGCCTCCAAACGGACTTTTGCTAATTCATCTTCCTTTTCAAGCAGTCTGGCTCGAACATCAATTTCATCTTCAGATTGAACTGGACGCTCAAGCAGTTTACGGTTTTCTTCATTGGCTTGTTGCAAACTAATTCGCAGGCCTTCGACTTGTTTATTAAGCATCGTCACAGCGGCATCTTGTTTTGTACTATCGTCGCGCGCGACAGACAGTGACTGTAGCTGCGAGTGAATCACATCAGCGTCGCTTCTCGCTATTTTCAATTGGCTTTCAAGCCCTTCAATTTCGGCCAGCGACTCGGATTCTCGTTGACTGACTCGTTTTTCAATTTCCGTGATCCATTTTTCCATCTGAGACCGTTCGTCACGCTCAGCGGCAGCAGCATCTTCTGAAGCCCGCAAAAGTTCCTCTAAACCTTGGACTCGGTCATCCGACAATTTGAGTTCATCCAGCAAATCTTCCAGTCGAGTCACCAGTTTAAGCGCGTTTTCATCATCCATCGTAGCCGTTTGGCTTACACCAGCACCGCCATTTTTCAAAGCCATGATTTCCGCATCTCGATCGGCAAGCTCAAACCTTAACTGCTCGACCTCCAGCAATAGCGATTCAGGTGCATCATCGCCTTTAGCGTTGGCGCCAACCGAGAATTGCATATCGCTTGGATGTGATTCACGAGCATTGAGCTGAAACGAATCTTGCTCTTTCAAATCGGCATCAAAGTCATATTTGAATTCTGCTCTCTTTGATTGTTCTCCACGGACATCAGCGATCGCGTCTGTCCCATCACTAAATTCAGACACTAGGTCGGCCTGCTCCGATTTGCTGTTCTCGGCCTTCGCCGGTGCACTTACATCTTGAGACTGGTCTTCAGAACTATCTAGTATCCCGCCTAGAGCATCTCCAGCCATTTTTTGGTGATATTCAGCATCTAAAACTGCTGTTAAACAGTAGTTACCAACCGTAATTTGATCTCCCGATCTAACTACCATTTCTTCGGAGACAACTTTACCGTTTAGAAACGTTGTTCCTGTGTTCCAGTCTTGAAGCTTCAAAATTTTATTTTCTTCAAGCATAAACATGCAATGAAGTTGTTGTACTGAATCATCTTTAACTTGAATTTTGCAGTTTGAACCTGCGCCGACAAACACGCTCGCGCCGACCGTTAAAGCCACAACGTCCGGCAATTCGTTACCCTTTGAGTAAAGCAAGTACGCAGGATCGGCAGGATCAATCTTTGTAAGTTTTGAATCAGACAACATGGCTTAACCTTCTACTGTTTTTGGAGATGCTTCAGCTGCTGGAGCGGTTGTACAAACGGCTTTCGATGCGTTGATTTGTTCGACCATTTTTCCGAAAGTCGCGGCGAGTTGGGATCGACTACATTCGCCTCCGATGACAAAATCAAACGGAGCATTGTCTTGAGTGTCTTCGATTCCAAGACCAATCAACGTAATACCGGCTAATTCCTTTTGATTGTCCGCGAGGAACTCGACCACATCGTCAGACACCTCCAATACCAAAGCGGTCGGTTTAGATTTTCGTAGCAGCAACCGAAGCGCCAACGTGTCGCGAACTAACCGACTGGCAATTTTATCTTGATTCGCTTTGAAGAACGCTACTGCATTTTCAGCAATTTCGACCGTTTGAACCACACCGTACACCGATATTGCGTTTGACACAGTACTTTTCTCAATCAGCTCCGCCAATTCAAAACCGTAGAGTACTCGGCGAACTTCTTCTTCCGGCCAGTCAAGCTGACTGGTTATCTCCGTAATTCCGACCGGCTTCGCAATGACATTCATCAATCGCATATGACGACTGGAAAGGCCAGCTCGGTCTAGGTTTTGTCCCCTCACGTTTTTTCGCACAAAACCAATACGGTCGTCGTGTTTGGGAATTTGGTCAACATCGCACAGCAAACTACCTTCCACCAATAAGGCTAGTAGGCTTGCTTGTAGCGGCAATTTTTCAAACAGTGGCGGTAGTTCTGTACATTGGCTAAATCGAAAAGAAACGAGCTCACTTTCAAAACAGGCTTTTAATAAGATCGATGACTGCAAACGTAACATTTTTTTCAAAAGACGTGGGTCTAGCACTTTATTGTTCAACAATTCGACCAACCCGTTAATTTCGGATCCCTTGCGACCTGCCATCGTAAACTTTACTACAGGAGCAAGCTCGTTGAGTGCATCAGGCATTTGGGCAGAAACAAGATCGGCTGAAATCCCGGAAGCGGTTACTGCTTGAATTCGCCCTTCCGAAACAAATACAAAAAACCTAGCTTGTTTGGTTTCGGCCGCCAAGGTTCCAGTTTTACTACCGTTATTCAATAAATCCAGAATCTCGCGTAATCCGAAACAACTAAATTCACCGGCAATGGACGCTTCACCAAGTTCGTTGATGACTTCAGGGACTGCTGAACCTTCGTATTGAGACTGAACAACCATTGCTGCGGTGTTGAGCGAATTTTCGACAGTAGCGATTAAAGCCTCTGGCGAATACGGTTTCGGCAGCATATCAACAACATTGTCACAGTCGACATATTCGGCATAGGCTTTTTTGCGGAGTGTCGAACTAGCTACTACCGGAATTTTGGCGGTTTTCTCATTGGCCAATAGCTGCACGCACACTTCGTATCCGGTTTTCCCAGGAAGTTGGTGGTCTAGAATAATCAAGTCAGGATTCTGTTCTTGCGCAGCCATAACCCCTTCTTCTGCCGTGCCCGCCAACAAAACCATATATCCGGCGTTGCTCAGTTCACTGTCGCACAATCGGCGAATGGTTTTACTGTCATCAATAACTAAAATTCTTTGCTCACTCATCGTGTGTACTTCCTTTTGAAATTTCTAGCAGTCCTAGATTTTCTAGCATCCGCTGGACATTTTTGTTTGTGATTGGTTTTGTAATGTAATCGTTGGCACCTGCTTCGGCGGCCTGTTCCCGGAACATCTGTTCGTCGCGGCTGCTAACGACAACTTTCGCCGCGTCGCAGTAACTTCCACTCTGCATATCCAACAACAATTCAAGGCCGCCCATTTTGGGCATATCTAAATCAGTTAAAACCAAATCGAAGCTTTGCTTCCGCAGCAACTCGATCGCCTTGATGCCGTCGCCAGCCTCAACAACTTGGTAACCCAGTGTTTGCATCACTTTGGAAAGTGCGCGTCGCGCTGTCAATGAATCGTCAACCACCAGTACTCGTCTTTGATTTAGGTCGACTTCGTTTGATTCGGATGACACTGAAGGATCCTGGGAGAAATCCACTGACCGTTCGCAATGTACCGCGAACTGTTCCGCATTGAGCAGTAATACCTTCCGTCCTGACCCAGAAAGCGTTACACCACTGAACACGGGGTGACGCCGCAATAAGTTTGGCAACTTGCGAACGACCACTTCCTCGGGGCCAATCAGTTCGTCGACATGAACCGCCAAATTTTTGGCATCAGGGTTGTTGTTACCCGTCAAATTCGTCCGGCGGACGTGAATAACGTCACCCGCTCCAACTGAATCGCGAGTTTCGATGCCGAACACGCCTGAAACAGATACTGCGTTGTTTCCGCTAGCTCGCTTGGCCGAAGACACCGCCTGCATCGGCAGTCCAAAAAGTTGTTGACCAGCACGGAAAACCATTACATGTTCGATTCCGGACTTCAAAGGAATTAAAATACGAATATTAGTTCCTTCGCCGCGGGTCGAATCAACTTCAATTCTTCCTTTAAGCCGCTCGATCGTGGATGCCACGATGTCCATTCCAACGCCACGCCCAGAAACTGCCGAAGCAGTTAGTTTTGTAGAAAACCCTGGATGGAAAATGTATTTCCCAAGTTGATCTTCTGTAACTTCTTGATTAGGTAACAACAATCCTTTTTCAGTGGCCCTTTGACGTACCGCACGATAGTCAATTCCTGCGCCGTCATCACGAACTTCGATTATCAACAGCTGCGCATTCGAAGAAGCTTCCAACCTGATCGTACCAACAACGTCTTTTCCGGCTTTGATACGATCGGCTTCGGCCTCAATGCCATGACTTACAGAGTTCCGTACGACATGTAAAAGTGATTCGAACAACCGTTCTTGAATCTCTTGCTCAAGGCCCGCGTTTTCGCCGACCATTTCAACGCGAATCTTTTTATGCTCAGTCTTTGCAGCGTCACGGGCGGCACGCTGCAATCGATTAAACATTCCTGTCACCGGTACTCGGCGCAGTTGCATTAACTCCTGACGAAAGCCTCGTATGAAACGAGAGATAGCTAGATTGTTTCGAGCAATTGGCTTTTGCAGGTCGCGCAACCCCTGAGAAACGGCAGTAATATCTTTTGAAACTTCGGTCATCACAGCCGACGACTGTCCATTTTGAAGTAACTGCAAGTCTACTAATTCGTTCTTTTCAAGCATTGTTTGTTGTAGTCTGGCAGCGTCGTCAGCCACACTAACACGTGTCGAACACCGCGTTAGCTCCTCACTAAGTTCACTAAACTCATGGACGTCTTTTTCCTGGCGGTTTCGCAGAACAACCAGTTCAGCCAACATGTCCATCAACCGATCCAGCTTTGATGCTCGAATCCGAATCGACGCGCTGTCGTTGCTAGAAAAGCTTGGAAAACGACTGGCAACTTGATTTTCCGAAGTCACCGAACTATCACCCTCTGGCGTTTCGGCAACTCTCGGCGATTGAAGACTCCCGATCATTTCACGAACTTGATCGACCGTATCAAACAGCTGATTCCCATCGACGGCCGCTCGTTCATCACCAAACAGAACCTCTAGACTGGATTCTAGGTCGTGCAAGCTTGCCGCCATCTGTGACAGCCCTACAGTAGCTGCAGCTCCCTTTAGCGTGTGAAGTTCACGGCAAAATTGTCGAACTGGGGAGCGATCTTTTCCATCTTGTTCGATCGCCAAAGCAGCCTGCTCCATTGACAATACACAACGTTGAGCATCATCTAGGTAGGCTTCCAACATTTCCGGGTCGTCGGCCAGTAGTTTGGCGGCCGCTTCATCCGCCCCTTCGACTGGCGTCCCAACAAAATCGTCTTCATCAGTTGAAGTCACCATTGCCGGTTGAGTTTGCACTGAAGTCTCAGCAGGCTTTTCTACAATCGGTTCGCTATTTGCGACGTTTTCAGCACCAGACAACGCGGACAACATCATCGCGATTTGATTTGCATCCGGCATGTGTCCATCGCTTTCGCCTTCGCGCTCACCATCGTTATCCCACTGGCTGTCCCATTCGGTATCCCATTCGCTACCATTGGAATTTGTTGCGATCAGATCTTCTTCAAAGACAGATAGATAGTCCGGCCAAATGTCTTTCGCGATGTCGATCAGTGAGTTGATATTTCCATGGTCTCCCGTTTCAACCGCTGCATCTAAGATCGCGATACCATCCCCTAAAAAGTCAATCGCTTCTTCGCGACTTCCACCAGACTGTTCGACTGAATTCCAGTTTGCAGCCAGTTCTGACACCAAAACCAATAACTCAGCGCCCCGCTGGACAACCTCTTGAGAAGTGTTACCCGCCTCCACGCCAAGCTTGCTAAACTCGTCGGCGATGGCGACTAAAGAGTCCCTGTCATGATCGACATTGACAAGTTGTTGTCGCAGACCGCAGAGTCGTTCTGATAGCTTTTTTTTATTGTCTGGAATATTCATTTCATAAACCGGTGTACAAGACCAAGGCTGAGATCACACTGTCTTAGTGAGTTGTCGTAGCAATATTGATGTCGTCAAGATCTGTGTTTCCGTTAGTAAGGTGCCCAGCCACTCCGGCAGGTTTTGCAAACTTGAATATGTCGAGACACTTTTCCATATTGTCGCTAACTTCATCTAGGGTTTTTACAGTCCAATTGGCCCCCTCGGCACGGCTCCTGCTTTTCTGAGAGGCCTCAGTCCCTTGCTCAATCGCATCGACTAAACCTTGAGCGATTTCCAACTGCCGGTTTGAATTTTCCGCGATCTTTCCTAAGCCGCTTTCAGATTCCAGTGCTGAGTCCATAATCGCCTGCAACGAGCCAATTGTTTGGTCGACGGACTCCACCATGCCGAGTACTTGCTGATGTTCTTCCGCAGCGGCAACTCCAGATTTTTGTGTTTCAAGCTGCATGACTTCAATGCGACTTGTAATATCTACGACCGCTTGAGCGGATTGCTCAGCGAGGGCTCTAACTTCTTCTGCCACCACAGCAAACCCACGACCATGCTCGCCAGCCCGGACCGATTCGATGGAAGCGTTTAGCGCCAACAAATCAGTACGAGATGATATCGAACCGATAGTTTGTATTATCGATTCGATTTCTTTTGTGTGTTGCCCCAGCGACTGAAATTTTCTTTCGCGAATCGCAGACTGCAGGCGAACTTGCTTAATCTGATCGGAAAACCCCTGAAACCGATTCAAGCCCGTTTCGATGGTCATACGAACATCACTTGACTTATTCAAAGTCTGTGTGGTTCCGTCGCAGACATCAATTAAATGAGACGACAGTTCTTCGATATGAGTGGCCGCTTTATAAAAGCAGTCATACTGGTGTTCTGATCCGTTCAGAATCTCTTCAATAGCTCGCTTGAGTTCCCGGCCGCAAGAAGTTGCTTGTTCGAGGTCCGTTCCGAGTGTGTTGCCGTACCCACGCAAAATTCCTCGCAAACGATCGGCACAAGTAACTAGATTTCCATCTCGATCAAAATCACCACCACGGTGATCAATTTTTTGAAGTAGTGCTCTTACTTCCGCCAACTCCGCTTTTTGCCTTTCGCCGTCTTCATCCTGAATTCTCAATTTCTCAAGGACAAGCATACAAATTTCATCAAATTCAACCAATCCACAGCTTTTTTCAGTGATGCTTCCATTAGTTAAGTACTGCTGAACAAGGCGAAATTTTGCAATAGCCCACAGCGTCGAAGAAGCAAATGCAACCACGCCCGCAACAGCTAACCCAAACTGAGCAGCCGGATTGGACTGAGTCAACACCAGCGCCAGCGATCCACCAGCAACCAAGCTAATGGAGTTGGTAATGCCTAAAAACAAATTGGTACGCATAGTCTTCGCCTAACGCAGGTCAGTTTTTTATTACTGAAAATAGTTGTTGTGGTGTAGTGAATCGAAAAGGGGACGCCTAATCGCTGTATGTCAATGTTGATGTCAATTCGCTTTCCTGCCAGAACCCACCGATCAAGCTGGACGCGTATTCGTAAAGAGTGATCGGCTCCAAAATCTGAACAATTTGATTTTTATAAGAAGCCGAACCGAGCACGGCTTTCGACCAACGGTCTTGCTGATTAGAAATTTCGGTGAAAGCGACTTCCAACGAAGCCAACGATTCGGCCCGATCAATCGACAATCCCCAAGCACCCTCAGGGCCCAACAACACGGCTAACTGTTGTTGGGCGGCGTTATTTTGATCGTATTGAATCTCGGTAAGCGACCTGAAATTCACAACTGGCAGAAACTCGTTTTGCAGATGCACAACGCCTTCCAAAATTGGATCGCAATATGGTGTTCGTGTCACCACTGGAAGTGGAACGATACTGCGGACTGATAAAGCGGCAATGCCATACCAGCGGTCAGCGCATTGAAACACGCAGTAACGCTCAGAGTTATCGAGTTGTACTTGATTCATCGTAAAACAATTTTGAAATAAACGTACTAGCTGAGTGTGTGACGATATGGAAGGTAAATAAACGTGCGTGAATTGATGAGTAAACGTGTCGAGGTGTTAAAGATGATTGCGTTAGTATTTTGAATTGACCTATTTCTTCTTTACCTGGCGGGCGAGCCTTTCTTTTACAGATGCCAGTCGCCCTCCCTCGTTGAAAGCTGATACGTTGTTACCGGTACGCGAAACGCGAGGAAACGCTGGCACAACGCTGCTCTGGGACTGCTTTGCGACGCGACGCGGTTTCGCACTCTTTTGAACATGATTGTCTATTGCCGACGAACGCTCTGGGTGACCATTACATGCCGCAGAAAGGTCGCCAATAATCGAATCCAGAGCCGACTTGGTCGCTGCAGAGAACGCATTTATGTCTCGTTGCCATTGTTCAAGATCAACGTTGATGAATTTTGTTTGCTTGTCAGTCGCATCGTTCATAAACGCTCTCCTCCAACTTGCATCTCTTTGATTTCTAATGATTAACAACTAAGCAGTTTGAAACTGCCTGTAGTTCCCAACTTTCATTTAGCGATGTGTTTCTCGAACTCCACTGCGACGGCGGACACATTACCACCTAGAATTATGTTGCCCAATTCTAGGTCCGTCGTCTAATTTTCTCAAAAATGCAAACTCGGCCTAACCGGGCAAACCACCCAGTTGGGTTGTTACGAAATTGCGGATTAGACCAACTATGAAGACGAGTCCACTCGAAGCCGAAAGACAATCGAATTCGTCAGCATTCGACAGATCCAGATGCCGTGAAAACTACTGTACAACCCAAGAAGGCTCAGCAAACGAACAGCTGAATTATGAAAGATTGGTGGGCGTTCCAATCAGAAATTTGGGTGAGTTGTCCGGGGACAATTAAAGCTTGGCGGACGTCACCACGAGATTGAACCGGCGGTCAGCACGCTGATGCCTCAGCTACATCACCAAATCAACAGCGCTACAACTGCTCTGGACGCGGCTGAAAAACGCTGTCGGTGATCGCGGGCGGCGCGCACTAGTCGCGGTTTGGATTAACAACTCGAGTTGCTGCAACCACCTGAGCACTAAAAGCAACTTGGGTGGCTCTGTTTTTTTCACCAGTCGTCGCGATCGTGATCGTTTCTTGCACGTCCGTTGGTTCAGTTGTATCAAACGAGTACTTCAATATGTGCAACGTTTTTTTGCCTTCACTTGGCTCAAACTTAATTTTATTACAACTCGTTCGAATCTGATCAATCGAGATTGGCGTTGGTGATCGCACAATCAACTTCTTTTCAATTACCTGACCTTGATTTACAACTCCCAAGGTGATCGGAGCGATGTTGATGACCGTGTTCACCGTACCGCAGACCTCAACGGGAAGTCCAGAAGTCGCTGGATCATTCGTGACGATCGTGAGGTTGTCTAAAAATTGACCTGCAGGTTGTTCACCAGTCAAATTCACGGACAACTCATAAGCAACTTTTCCAGCTGCAACGTCTCGTTCAATTTCGTTGAAATCAATTTCCAAGTTCGGATTGGTCGATTTCACATCCAAGATTTTCCAGTCGGGCTTGCCAGCGTACCAAAGCTTAGCTGTACGCTTGGCGGTTTCAGAGACGTTAACGTCTTGGAAATCAAACATGCCAGGGCTAACGACAACATCACGGCGGATTTTGCCTTTGACTGCGAATTGAACCTCAGCAAACTCGGAATACTGCCCCAATTTTTGTATCGACACAGACAAGGTTGCACCTCGTTGTCCGTAAAACTTTACGGTATCAAAAGTGGCTTCTACTTGGCCAATTTGATCGGGTTTCACAACTTGAGTCAGAATCTTTGGCTTGGTACAGCCACAGCTAGTCCGAACATCGTTTAACAACAAGTCCGCGCCGGTTGTATTTTTAAACTCGAAGACGTGGACTTGCTTTGAAGCCCGCGCAACAGTGCCAAAATTATGTTCGCGTTGGTCAGTAAGCGTTTGATACCACGGCAGCGCGGTTGGAGCTGAAATGAGCGAAGAAGGGACGCCTGCGTTAGGAACCCCAGAAATTACTGCACCGGCTGGTCGCATGTTCGAAACGCCTGTCGATCCCTGAACAACAGGAGAGCGATTGGCTGTTGCCGACGGGTAACTAACAATCTGCCCGTGACAATTAACGCACAGGACCGACATGAAACAACATGTTAAGAACGCTCTCATCTTCTTCACCCTTCAACACTGAAACTACAACCGACGCTTGGGATTCTATAAACCTTGCCTCAAAAATGAAACTTGGATTCCAGATGCCTGACGGCACGCGAGTGCTTGCAGTTTCCAGAACCATCTGCGACTTGTCCGTTGCTAAAGCTACTTGATAGATTGGAGTGAAGCCCAAATTCGAATCCGAATCTCCCCAGATTACTTATTTTCCGTCTGGCTATACCGATCGTATGCGACTTTGACGGCTTTACTGTCCTCTGGGCACTGGCTACAAAACACGTTTCTAGTGAAATCGGTGCCTCAAAGCGATTGCTCCTAGGTGAATCATCATTTTTTATTTCGATGTTGACACTTGGGTTACAACGGTCCTACCAAAGACACCATTAAAAAAGGCACTTGTCCCCATTGGACAAGTGCCTTTTCGATCTTCTTAACGACTTCTGTTAACTCCGTCGGAAATACTCGGAGCCAGTCAAATGCAGCCTAGCGGTAGCATTTAAGCTTTTTACCCGTTTCTTTGGTGTACAACTTTTCAACTTTTTTGCGGTCAGCAGTTTCCTGCTGTCTAGCAATTTTCGCAAGCTTGAAGGCAGCGGACTTGCCATACTTCTTGAACGAAAACGTGATCTTTTTTCGAAGTCCGTCTTCGTCTTTCCAAGAAGCACAATAAGACCCATAAACTTCGCCATAAGCTGATTTTGATTCGGCGAGGTGAACACCAACAAAACCTGATTGATTACGGTTAGTCTTCAGGCCTTTGGTTGTTTTGATCGGCGGTAACTCATTAACTAATTCGGAATAAGCTATCTTGGCTGCGGCGAGTGCTTTGCGCTTACCATTAAATTTAGCATCCGAAAAATACTTTCCATGGGTTACCCCATCACGGGTCACCCGAATCAGGTAACCGTTGGAAAGCGTTTTATCACGATCGTAGCGGGTTATCCCGCGCTGGACATGTTTGGTCGGCATCTTTTTCTTCCAAAACTCATTTACTAAACGACGAATTGAAAAACTACTTTACAATACAAAAATTGCAACGTCAAAACACAGCTAGATGCGGAAGAAAAATTAATCCGCGTGAGATGCTAAACAACTCTACTCAATAATTATAAAACTAATGTGAAAACTAGTCCTTAAGAGCTAGTTCACTCAGTAGTTATTAAAACTAATGTGAAAACTAGTCCTTAAGAGCCACTTCAACCTGCCAGCACGGCTTAGTAATTTTGGCTCGAAGTTTGGCCCGAAGATGAAATTGGCTGGCTCTCGTCTAGCAGCACTTTGGTAATCGCTTCGATTTTAGCAAAGTCGTGATACCCTTTGGCGATGTAACGTACTCGACCATCGCGACCAATAAACAAAGTTGTCGGCAGAGCCATCTCTCCAACGAGCTGGCTGGAGATCGTTGCATCACCTAAAGCGATGTCGTAGTTTATATTTTTCTCCTCCACAAAATCACAAACGGTTTCCAAGATATTACTAGGATCATCGGGGGCATCCATGGAAATACCTAAAACAGCAACGCCATCACGTTTGTAATTCTTCTGAAGCTCAATAAAGTCTGGAACGCCTTTGCAACATGGTGGGCACCAAGTTGCCCACAAATCAACAATCAAAATCTTTCCGGCATAGTCTGTTTTGGAAACGGTACTCCCTTCAATGTCGTCAAGCGAAAATTCAAAATTGGCGCCTTGAAACTCGCGGACTACCTGTCGACTCCACAAATCGACTGCATTGGCGTAACTCACGTCAAACTTCGCCATCCAACCTTTGGCCGTTTCCGCGTCCACCAAATTTTGAAACCAAACTTCCTCGCCGAGTTTTCGGTAGTCGGCGTGCCCGCACTTAATGGCTGTCTCGATTGCTTGATAAGCTAATGCCACTTCCTTCTGTTCTGCGTATCCCTTCGCCATCTCAATCATCGGTTTGGCGAGTGCTTCTAATGCATTTTTCGGGTAGCTTAAATTACCTTGTAATCTCGTAGCGATCTGTCCTTGATAAACTCGCAGTAAACTTGCGTTTGACACACTTATGCTATCTAACGCCTCACTCAAACGTCCCAGTGAATTCATAAAATGAAAAGCAATTTCAGCGTCGTTATTCCCATCGTACATCTTAGTACTCCGAGCTGCGTTCACGGCGGCGATCGCTTCGTTAATAATTTCAACCTCAATGCCAGACTCCTTCTTACCAGCCATTGACACAAGCGTATTAACGTAGCTAACGGTGAACAACCGCTCGTGACCGTGTACTTGCTTGGTTTGCTTGGCTTGTTCAAAAGCTGCCTGAACGAAACCCTGCTCGACAAGCTTCATACATTCCGTCAACTTCTGGTCCGCTTGGCTGGCAGGCTGCGGCTGGCACGGATTTGCCAAAGAAAAAGCTGGTGCGACAATCAAGAGCGCAAGTGCCAATAGAATCTTACAGTCGAATCTTAAATCCATTACTTCGTCCTAAATCGATGAAGAAAAACCGATGTCGCGCAGTGGTGGGTCCTAACAAAACTTCTCCGCCGTCCCGCGGGAGGCTCAAAGTTTCAGCGATGAAGTTAATCTGCTGGTGCAGATAGTTTAAGGGGTGACATAGCGATTAAGTCGACTTTGCCTATCCACGGCCCGCCAAAGGCACATAAAACACCCTTGCTGAACCACAACGGACAACAAGCCCACGCTAAGGCCGCGAACGCTAGAAAACTGCACTCTATATGCATTTTCTATAAAAATTCCCGCTGCCATAGGGGACATTCTATTTGGATCACTTTTAAAACGGTTTCTTACAGGAAAATCCGAGCAAATTTGGCACCAGCGACTAACGATTCTCTGTTTTTAACCAATTAACAGGACGAATGATCGCCGCTCCATTTGCCTAGACCGAGCCTACTGCTTCGGCGGATCCTTCAAACAGATCCCACACTCATCCAATTGCACCGTTTCAACCACGTTCGGAGCTTGCGTCATCTCGTCTTTTGCTTTCTGTGTTTTCGGGAAAGCGATACAGTCGCGAATGTTATCCAAACCGCCAAATAACATCACGACACGGTCAATTCCTAACGCAATCCCGCCATGCGGTGGCGCACCATACTTGAGCGCATCCAATAGAAAGCCAAATCGCTCTTGAGCATCGCTATCGGACATCCCCAGCAGCCCAAACACTTTGCCTTGAGTTTCACTATCGTGGATACGAATCGTACCACCACCAGCCTCGTATCCGTTGATCACCAAGTCATACGCCTGAGCACGAACCTCGCCGGGAGCAGATTCCAGCTTGTCTAAATCCTCCACTAACGGAGCGGTGAATGGGTGGTGCATCGCGACCCAACGATCGCTGTCGGCGTCGTAATCGAACATCGGAAACTCGACGACCCACGAAAAATGCATTTCCTTAGGGTCATACAATTCCATTTCCGCACCGATACGTTTTCGCAGCGAGTACAAGCTCTTGCAACTGACCTCCCAAGTGTCTGCGATGAACAACAGCAAGTCACCCGCCTCGCCATTCATGCGGGTTTTTATTTCTTCCAATTCTTCTGGTTTGAAGTTTTTAGCAATCGGTGCGAACAGACTACCGTCCTCTTCGACCCTAAACCAAGCCAAACCCTTGGCCCCGAAATCGTCTTGAACCATTTTGGTCAGTTCATCGATCCCGCGTCGCGAGTACTTTTCTGTCCCTTTTTTCGCGTTCAATCCACGGACAAAATTACCGCCGTCAGCAACCGATCGGAAGACACGAAAATCAACTTTTTTCGCGATATCAGTGCAGTCAACGATCTCCATATCAAATCGCAAATCCGGGGCATCGTGGCCAAATCGAGTCATCGCTTCTTTGTAAGTCAACTGTGGCAGCGGAAGGTTCAAATCCACGCCAAGTAACTCTTTGGCCAATTTTTCCATCATTCCATCGATCAAGCCAGTCACATCATCGGAATCAACAAACGACATTTCCACGTCCAGCTGAGTAAACTCGGGCTGCCGGTCGGCCCGCAAGTCTTCGTCGCGGAAACAACGAGCGACTTGCACATAGCGATCGTATCCGGCGATCATCATGATCTGCTTGTAGATCTGTGGAGATTGTGGCAAGGCATAAAACGAACCGTTGTGAACACGGCTGGGCACCAGATAGTCACGAGCCCCTTCAGGAGTACTGCGGCCCAAGATTGGCGTTTCGATATCGATGAAGTCATGCTCGGCCGCGTAGTCTCGCATGCCTTTGATAATTTTGTTTCGCAAGACCAGCGTGTCCATCATCTTTTGGCGACGAAGATCCAAATAGCGATGCTTGAGTCTGAGATCCTCACTAGGCAACTCTTCTTTTTGTCCCGGTAAAAATGGTGGAGTCTTACAGGTGTTTAGAATCTCCAAGTGATCGACTATAAATTCAATTTCGCCGCTTAAATGATTTTTATTAGCTTGACCGTCTGGGCGCAAACCAACCTGACCTTCAACCTTGATCACAAACTCGTTGCGTAGCGTGTCGATAAGCTCCGCAGGCGTCTGTGTATTGGTTGGATTAAACACAACTTGTGTAATTCCATAACGATCCCGGAGGTCGATAAAGGTAACCCCTCCAAAATCGCGAATACGATCCACCCACCCGCAGAGGGTTGCAGATTGACCAACGTTTTCGGCTGTAAGTTCGCCACAAGTATGAGTTCGTAACACGGCTGTTCTCGAGTCAGAAAGAAATCTAACGATTGTTAAAAGTGTCACCTTCAACAAGTCGACCTGTTCCGCGGCTTTGCGGCGCTGGGTCAATGTGTTTCAAGGGTTCGTTTTACTGAGTAACCAAGTTGGGCAAATGGCTGCCAAACACCAGTAGTATCGAGAAAAACGGAGCGACAATATCGCAGCAAAAACACGATTCGAATAGGGG